>CAMVJF010000062.1 GCA_947167725.1 uncultured Clostridia bacterium
CCGGCAGCTATGCCGGGCTGTTTTCAAAAACAGCGGCACTGCTTTGAGCAGGCAGGAAAGGGGGAGGCTCCATGAGTCTGACGAAACAGATCGTGCAGAAGGTCATGAAAGCACCGCAGATCGGCGGTTTCCGGCGGTATCTGTTTATCGGTCCGCATCCGGACGATATCGAAATCGGTGCCGGAGCGCTCGCCGCAAAACTCGCCGCGGCCGGCAAAGAGGTGTATTTCCTCGTTTGTCTGGACGGCCGCTTCGGCGGAGGAAACCGGCCGCTTCTTTCTCCGGATGAGCTCGCAGCCGAACGGAAAGCGGAGGCTAAGGCATCGGCGTCTGTGCTCGGCGCAAAGGAAGTCCGCTTTCTTGATCTCTGTGACGGCGGATTTTACGATCTTGACGAGCTCGAGCGTTCGATCGCGCGCGTCGTGGGTGAGATCAAGCCCGATATCCTCTTCGCGCCGGATTCCTGCGTGGAGAGCGAATGTCACAAGGACCATCTGAACGTCGGTCGTGCGGTCAGGAGCATCGCCTGCTTTGCGCCATATTCCGGGATCATGGAGCGATACGGTGCGGAGCGTGCCGACATCAAAGCGCTCGCTCTGTATTTCACAGCAAAACCGAACCGCTTTGTCTCCACTTCGGGATTCCTTTCCGTCCAGCTCGACGCGATCTTCTCCTGTCACAAGTCACAGTTTCCCGTCCCCTCCGCAGAGGCGGATTCGCTGAAGCTCTATCTGAAGCTGCGTGCGGTGGAATACGGTCTGCGCTGCCTGTCGAAGAGTGGGGAGGCTTATCGGGTTTTGGATGCGACAAGGATGCATTGTCTTCCGGAGGGATGCTGACATGGCCGATCGAGAAGCGGCAAGCGGAGCTCGGTTCAAAAACAGAATATGCTCGAAAAAAAGCGGCACGCCCGACTCATGGATGTACCGCTTTATCTTCTTTATCGTAAGACTATGGCAAGGAAAGCGCCAGCGGATTGAGATCGACGCCGAAAAGATGAAGGGCATCGCGGCGCCGTATATCCTGCTGGCCAACCACGAGTCGTTTTTCGACTTTTATTATCTCTCCATGCTCCCCCATCCGCGCTCGCCGAGCTATCTCGTCAACGAGTATTACTGTACCAGACCCATCCTCAGGGGAATGGCGAAGCGAGGCGGCATTCTTTCAAAGAGACTCTTTACCAAGGACCTCGCCTCCCCCGTCGGTATCCTTCGCACCGTTCGCGGCGGATGGCCTGTCGTCATTTTTCCCGAAGGGCGGCTTTCTTCGGACGGAAGGAGCAACCCCATTGTGGAGAAAGGCGGCGCCTTCTACAAAAAGCTCGGCTGTGATCTTGTACTTGTAAAGATCGACGGCGCCTACTTCGCCGCGCCGAAGTGGCGAAAACGGAAATACCGCTCGAATATCCTTGTAAAGGTCGAACGGATCGTAACAAAGGAGGAGGCCGCTTCCCTGCCGGCGGCGGCGTTGGATCGGCTGATCGCGGATACGCTCTATAACGACGCGTCGCAAAGCGATCGCAACCGCTATCCGCAGCCGGACAAGGCCGAAGGCCTGGAAGGATTGCTTTACCGCTGCGCGGACTGCGGCACGCTCTACTCGACGCGCGGAGAGGGCTGCGCGCTCGTCTGTCATGCATGCGGTGCACGGCACCGGCTTAACGAGAGCTATCGTTTTGAAGACGACGCCGTCTCGATCTCGGCATATTACGAGCGGATCGCGGCGATGGAAAAAGATTCGCTGCCGGAGCTTTCTCTGGAAACAAACGTCAGGACAAAGATTTTTGAAAAAAAGGGCGGCGCGGCGCGCTTCGAAGAGGGCGTCTGCACGCTGACGCGCGATCGTTTTTCATACCGCTCGGACAGCGCGGAGTTATCGATCCCGACGGAAAAGCTCCCCGCGCACGCCTTTTCGTGCAGCGAAGAATTTGAGCTCTATCACGGCGGCGAGCTCTGCTATTTCTACCCGAAAAAGGATCCGCAGCAGGCGGCGCGTTGGGCGATGCTGGTCGATCTGCTCAGAAGAGAAAGAGAAGGAGACAATGAAGCGTGAATAAAGAAAAGAAACAAAAAACTCTGATCAACATATCCAAAAAGACTTTCGTGCAGGTCACGCTGCTCCTCGTCTGTCTTTTGATCTTTTCCGTCGTACTGACTTACTTCATTCCCAAAGGCGAATTCGGCGTATTCCCGGACGGGAACTGGGATTATTCAAAATACATCCCGCGCGGCGATCTCGGCGGACTCTCTCCCCTTCGCGCGCTCCTGTCGCCCGTCCTTGTCTTTTTTTCCGCAGACGGGCTGACGTTGCTGATGCTCTCGCTCTTTCTGTTTGTGATCTCCTCGTCTTTTCAGGTGATGAACGACGTCGGCGGTATTCGCGCGCTCGTCGGATCGCTTTCCGCTCGTTTCTCCGAAAAGCGAGAGCTTCTTCTCTGCCTCGTCGCGTGCCTGTTCTATTGCTTCGGCTCCTTCCTCGGACTGTTCGAGGAAATGCTCACCATGCTGCCGATCGTCTGCGCGCTTTGCGTCATGCTGGGCTTCGACTCCTTCACCGGTTTTATCTGCTGTATCCTCGCATGCGGCTTCGGCTTTGCGGGCGCAATGACGAATCCCTTCACCGTGCCGCTCGCCTCCGAGATCATCGGCGTAAGTCCGATGGAGCACATCAGCTTTCGTCTGCTGATCTTTATCGTCATGTTTGGTCTGCTCCTTCTGTTCCTGCTGCGCTATGTCAAAAAGATCAAGACCGATCCGGCCGCGAGCCTTACCGCACCGCATGACGAGGCGCTCCGCGCATCCGCGTCCGAAATCGTCAAAGAAGCTCAGGGCGGGCAGAAAGACAAGCGGCTCGAGCTGATCTACGCGGTTTTCCTCCTTGCGGCGCTCGCACTGATCATCGTATCCTCATTGAGCAGCGCGCTGCGCTCATACAGCGTGGTCGTTTTAACGGCATATTTTCTGATATTCGGCATCCTTGCCGGTGTGATCGCCCACGGGGATGTCCGCTTTGTCATCAAAAGCTTCCTGCGCGGTCTGGGCGGCGCACTTCCGACAATCGTTTTTATCGCGCTGGCGGCCTCGATCAAATATGTTTTCGTCGAGGGGCACGTCCTTCCGACGATCGTTCATTCGCTCAATACGCTCATCGAGGGACGCAGCCCGATCGCGGTGGCGCTGCTGATCTATCTCGTCGTGCTGCTGCTGGAGTTCTTTATTTCCTCCTCCACGGCGAAGGCGATCCTGGTGATGGGGCTTCTTGCGATCGTCAATACCGGGCTGAGCAAGCCCCTTTTGGTCCTGCTTTACACCTTCGGCGACGGATATACAAACGTTCTTTTCCCGACCTCGCCGGTGCTGCTGATCTCGCTTTCCATGATCGAGATGGATTATTTCTCCTGGATCAAGAAGAGCAAATGGCTCTTTTTGGTGAACTTTCTGCTTGTAGTCGCATTCATCGTTCTCGGCGTCGTTCTGGGTTATTGATCATAAGCGTATGCAAAGGTCCGCCGACCTCACGGTCGGCGGACCATTTTTTACCGGAACGCGGGGTTCAGCGCGTAGACGTTTTTCTCGTCCATTTTGTCGAGCGTGCGGCGCAGCGCTTCGCCGAAGCGCTGATAGTGTACAAGCTCGCGCTCGCGCAGGTATTTGATAACGTCGTTGACGTCCGGATCGTCCGAGAGCCGCAGGATGTTGTCGTAGGTCACTCGCGCCTTCTGCTCGGCCGCAAGGTCTTCGTTGAGATCGGTGATCGGATCGCCCTTGACGCCGATCGAGGCCGCGCTCCACGGAAAGCCGGAAGCGGCCGTGGGATAGACGCCGGCGGTATGATCGACAAAGTAGAGGTCAAAGCCGGCCTTTTTGATCTCCTCCGGCGTCATTTCTCGGGTAAGCTGATGAAGGATCGTGCCGACCATTTCCAGGTGCCCAAGCTCCTCCGTCCCGATATCGGTGAGCAGGCCCTTCAGCTCCGGATAAGGCATCGAAAAGCGCTGGCTCAGATAGCGAAGCGATGCGCCGAGCTCTCCGTCCGGACCGCCGTACTGCGAGACGATAAACTTTGCAAGGGCAGGATTCGGGTTTTTGATCCTGACAGGATACTGAAGCTTCTTTTCATAAACGAACATCGCTCAATCCTCCCCTTTCACGCAAACGTCCCACGGCCACGGATCGCAGAGCCAGGCGTACTTCTCCATGCCGAGCATATCGCTCTGACAGATCGGACCGTACTTCCTGGCGTATTTCTCATGCGCAGTCTTTGAGAGAGCCAGAATATGCTGATACATTTCGAAGGCTTCTCGGTCGTCCCTGTGCGTGTCGAGATAGAGTTCCAGTTCGTCGGCGACAAAATCCATCGCCATGAGTTCGCCGAGCGGAGTATCGCTCAGCGGGCCGTTGACCATGCCCCGAAAAGGCAGATCAAGGCCCGGAAAGAGCGTGCCTCTGCCGATCGCGGTCTGCGGCTCGTACTGCGGCTCGGCGCCGTCCTGAAGCGGGACATAAGCGGAGGCCAGCGGCGCGCGGGCAGGCAGAGAGCCGTATCGATAATCGTTGCTGGGATTGCTTTCCAAAATCATTCCTCCCGAATGTGTGGAATCACCGTGAGCATAAGCTCAGGCCATTCTATGCATTCGGGAGGAAAACGGTTTCTTTGTCGAATCAGCATCCAATCAGCGTATCATCGCCGCGAACTCTTCTTCGCTGATAACGGGAATGCCCAGCTCCCCGGCTTTGGCAAGCTTGCTGCCCGCGTTTTCGCCTGCAAGGACATAGCTCGTTTTTTTGGAAACGGAACCCGAAGCCTTGCCGCCATAACGCTCGATGATCGCGGAGGCTTCGTCGCGCGTATAGGTCGAGAGCGTCCCGGTGAGTACGAAGGTCTTTCCCGAGAAGCGGTTGTCAACGATCGTTTCACGGCTTTCAAAATCGACCCCCGCCTCGCGCAGCAGACGTATCTGATGCTGCGACTGCTCAAGGGAGAACCATTCGGTGATGAATCCAGCGGTGATCGCGCCGATATCGGGAATGGCCGTCAGTTCGTCCGGAGAGGCAGCCATAACCGCATCCAGATCGGGAAAATGCATTGCCAGCGTGCGCGCCGCCTTCTGTCCGACCTGGCGGATCCCGAAGGCGCAGAGCAGCCGGGCCAGTCCGGCCTTTTTGCTTTTCTCAATGGAAGCGATCAGATTCTGCGCGGATTTTTCTCCCATTCGATCGAGCATTGCGACCGACTGCGCCTCGAGATAATAGAGATCCGCAAAGCTGTTGACGAGGCCGCTTCCGATAAGGCTTTCACAAACGGAGATCCCGAGCCCCTCGATATCCATGGCCTCCCGTGAGGCGAAATGCGCAAGATTGCGCAGGCGCTGCGCGGGACACTCGGGACTGGTGCAGCGAAGGGCCGCGCCGTCCTCATCCCGAACGACCGGCGAGCCGCACTCGGGGCAGAACCCGGGCATCCGGAAAGGAACGCTGTTTTCCGGACGTCGGGCAAAGTTGACCGAAACGACCTCGGGGATGATCTCTCCCGCCTTCTGCAAAACGACGGTATCTCCGATGCGGACGTCGAGACGATCGATATTGTCCTGATTGTGCAGCGTCGCGGCCGAGACCGTCGTTCCGGCAAGACGCACGGGCTCGACGATCACCTTCGGCGTAAGCACGCCGGTGCGGCCGACCTGAACGGCGATATCAAGGACGCGGCTTTCCTTCTTTTCGGGCGGATATTTGAACGCGACAGCCCAGCGCGGCGCCTTGGCCGTGCTGCCGAGAAAGCTGCGCTGGGACAGAGAGTTGATCTTGATGACGGCGCCGTCCATTTCAAAAGGCAGGTCTCCCCTGTTCTCGCCGAGCCACTCGATGCGCTCAACGCAGTCGCGGATATTGTCGTATACCTTGTATTGGACGACCGGGAAGCCCATCTCCCGCATGGCGTCAAGCGTCTCGGCGTGCGTGGCGTATGGCTTGCCGGAGCTGTACTGAAGATTGAAGCAGATGATATCCAGCTTGCGTGAAGCGGTGATCTTACTGTCGAGCTGGCGCATTGAGCCCGCGGCGGCGTTGCGCGGATTGGCAAGCATCGGCTCGCCGTTGATCTCGCGCTCGCGATTGAGCTCCTCAAAAACAGCCTTGGACATATAGACCTCGCCGCGAACGATCAGACGCTCGGGCGCGTTCTCGATGCGGAGAGGCACGGAACGTACCGTGCGGAGGTTCTCCGTAACGTCCTCCCCCGTCATGCCGTCGCCGCGGGTCGCACCGCGTACGAACACGCCGTTCTCATATTCCAGGGACATCGACAAACCGTCGATCTTGGGTTCGACCGTATAGCTGTGCGCGTCGGAGAGGAGCGAATCCATACGCTCGCCGAAGGCGAAGAGCTCGTCGAAAGAAAATACGTCGGTCAGGCTCTCAAGCGGTACCTGATGATGCACGGGCGTGAACTGGCTCAGCGCCTGGCCGCCCACGCGCTGCGTCGGGGAGTCGGGCGTCACAAGCTCGGGATGCTCGGCCTCGAGCGCCTTAAGGCGCTGCATAAGCATGTCAAAATCGTAGTCCGAGATCACGGGCGCGTCATAAACATAATAGAGCTTGCTGTGATAGTTGATCTCCTTCCGGAGCTGCAGGATCTCCTTTTGAACGTCCATGGGAAACACTCCTCTCACTCAAGCATGCCGCTCGCGGCCATCATGATTCCGAGCTTGCCGGACTCATAGGTCAATCCGCCCTGCATATAGACGATGTAAGGCTCACGGAAAGGTCCGTCCGCCGAGAGCTCGATGGACGAGCCCTGAATGAACGATCCCGCCGCCATAATAACAGGGCAATCATATCCGGGCATTTGCCAGGGCTCGGGCGTGACGTAGGAATCGACCGGCGCGCCAGCCTGGATGCCGCCGCAGAAACACTTCATCTTTTCTGCGCTGCCGAGACGGATCATCTGGATAATGTCAGAGCGCTTTTCATCGCTCTTCGGAGAGCTTTCAAAGCCGAGGCGCTCCATCATCCCCGCGCAGAAAACAGCCGTTTTCAGGGCCTGTGCGACCGTATGAGGGGCAAGGAAGAAGCCCTGATACAAAAGACGGTTCACACCGAGCGTAGAGCCGCATTCCCCTCCGATGCCGGGTGTCGTGAGACGCATGGCGGCACGTTCGACAAGCTCCTTTTTACCCGCGATATAGCCGCCGGTTGGGGCAATACCGCCGCCGGGGTTTTTGATCAGAGAGCCCGCGATGATATCCGCGCCGACTTCGGTGGGCTCGATGCTCTCGGTAAACTCACCGTAGCAGTTATCAACCATGAGCCAGGCCGCCGGATTGACTTCCCTGACGACGGCACAGATGCGTCCGATCTCCGAGACGGAAAGCGCGCGGCGGTCCTCATAGCCGCGGGAGCGCTGGATCATCACCGCGCGGACCTTCGGGGCGGATGCGGCGGAACGGATCGCGTCATAATCCGGCTCGCCGTTCCGCGCCAGCAGAACCTCGCGATATCCGACGCCGTAAAAGCGGAGCGAGCCATGGCAATCGCCGCTCGTGCCGATCGCGCTGCGCAGCGTGTCATAGGGCGCGCCGGTCGCGGCAAGCAGGACGTCTCCCGGTCCGACGAGTGAAAACATCGCGGCCGTCAGCGCGTGCGTCCCGTTGACAAAGCCCGTCCGGACAAGCGCCGATTCGGTACGGAAGACCTGCGCGTAGATCCTGTCGAGCGTCTCGCGCCCCAGATCGTCATAGCCGTAGCCGGTCGTGCCGGCGAAACATGCGTCGGAAACACGGTTATCCGCAAAGGCCTCCATGACTTTTCGCGTGTTTACCTGCGCGACGGCGTCGATCTTTTCGAACTGCGGGCGGATCTTCTGTTCCACTTCCTCCGCGATCGTATAGACTTCAGCTTTGATTTCCGATATCTTCATCTTTCAGCTCCATGACGATTTGTTTGAAAAATCTGCCGCGTTCGGCAAAGTTTTTGAAACAGTCGAAGGCCGCGCAGGCCGGAGAGAGCAGGACGATATCGCCGCGCTCAGCCGCGGCTGCGGCACGGAGGACCGCGGCCCGGAAATCGTCGACCATTTCGTAAATCAGCCCGCTGGCGGGATATAGAGGCGAATCCTCAATCGCCGCGCGGATCTTTTCCGCCGTCGCACCGGTGATGAAAACGCGTTTAGCATAGCGGCAGAGATCGTTCCCGAGGCCGTCAAAGGCAATATGCTTGTCGTAGCCGCCGACGATAATGAGCGGCTTGCGCTTCATGGCACGAAGTCCGGCCGCAGTGCGCGTAGGACTGGTGCCGATGGAATCGTTGATGAAAAGAACGCCGCCGAGCTCGCGGCCTACGCCGATCGGCGGCTCGAAACTCTCTCG
>CAMVJF010000063.1 GCA_947167725.1 uncultured Clostridia bacterium
GATATCGACGTGGACTTCTGCGTCAACCGCCGCGGCGAGGTCATCGACTACGTCAACCGCCTCTACGGCTCCGACCACGTCGCGCAGATCGTCACCTTCGGCACGATGGCCGCGCGCATGGCGATCCGCGACGTCGGGCGGGCGCTGAGCATCGGCTACGCCGAGACCGACAACGTCGCCAAGCAGGTCCCCACGGCGCTGAACATGACGATCGACGAGGCGCTCACGCTCTCCAAGCCCCTCAAGGAGATCTACGACTCGGACGAGACGATGAAACGGCTCATCGACACGGCGCGCGCCCTGGAGGGCATGCCGCGCCACGCCTCCACCCACGCCGCGGGCGTGGTCATCACCGAGAAGCCGGTCTATGAGTACGTCCCTCTGGCGAAGAACGACGAGTCCGTCGTCTGCCAGTACCAGATGACGACGCTCGAGGAGCTCGGCTTGCTGAAGATGGACTTCCTCGGGCTGCGCAACCTCACGGTGCTCAAGGACGCGGAGAACCTGGTGCGGCGCCGCGAGCCGGACTTCCGCATCGACCGCGTGCGGGACGACGATCCCGAGACCTTCCGCATGCTCGCCGAGGGCCGCACCTCCGGCGTGTTCCAGCTCGAGAGCACGGGCATGACCGGCGTGTGCACCGCGCTCAAGCCGCAGAGCATCGAGGACATCACGGCCGTCATCGCACTCTATCGCCCCGGCCCGATGGACTCGATCCCCCGCTTCATCGACTGCTCGGCCCACCCCGAGCGCATCCGCTACAAGCACGAGCTGCTGCGCCCGATCCTCAACGTGACCTACGGCTGCATCGTCTACCAGGAGCAGGTCATCGAGATCTTCCGTAACCTCGCGGGCTTCTCGCTGGGACAGGCGGACAACATCCGCCGTGCGATGTCGAAGAAAAAGCACGCGGTCATCGACGCCGAGCGCGTGGCCTTTGTCCGCGGCGACCCGGCGCGCGGCATCGCGGGCGCGCTGGCCAGGGGCGTGAGCGAGGAGACCGCGAACTCGATCTACGACGAGATTATCGACTTTGCCAGCTACGCCTTCAACAAGGCCCACGCGGTCAGCTACGCGATCGTGGCCTACCGCACGGCCTATATGAAGCGGCACTACCCCCGCGAATACATGGCGGCGCTGCTGACGAGCGTGCTCGAAAACAGCGCGAAGGTCGCCGAGTACATCGCCGAATGCCGCGAGATGGGCATCCGCCTGCTGCCGCCCGACGTCAACGAGTCGGACGCGAACTTCACGGTCGCGGGCGGGAACATCCGCTTCGGCCTCGTCGCGATCAAGGGCATCGGCTGGGGCATGATCCACGCCCTCGTGGCCGAACGCGAGCAGGGCGGGCCCTTCCGCGATTTTGAGGATTTCTGCCGCCGCATGGCCGGGCGCGAGCTCAACCGCCGCGCGGCCGAGAGCCTGATCCGGGCGGGCGCCTTCGACAGCATGGGCTTCAAGCGCCGCTCGCTCATCCAGGTCTGCGGCGCGGTGCTCGACAGCGTCAGCCGCGCGCAGAAGGAGAACATCTCCGGCCAGTTCGACCTCTTCGGCGGCGAGGAGGAGGGCAGCATGAACGTGTCCATCCCGCTGCCCGACGTCGAGGAATTCAGCGCGCGCGAGAAGATGGCGATGGAAAAGGAGGCCACCGGCCTCTACCTCTCCGGCCATCCGATGGACGAATACCGCGAGAGCGTCCGGCGCATCGGCGCCGCGCCGATCGGCGCGGTGACGGCGGACTTTGCCCAGACCGAAGGCGAGCACCGCTTCGCCGACGGACAGCTCGTGACGCTCGCGGGCGTGATCTCCTCGGTCCGCACGCGCACGACGAAAAACAACAGCCTCATGAGCTACGTCGTCCTCGAGGACGACAGCGGCTCGATGGAGCTGATCGTTTTCCAGAAGACGCTCGACACCTGCGGAGCCTACATCCGCGAGAACGAGATCGTCATCGCCCGCGGCCGCATTTCGGCGCGCGACGAAAAGGAGCCGCAGCTGATGTGCGACTCCGTGCGTCCGATCGCCGACCTTTCCGCCGCGCCCGGAGACGCCCCGGAGAAGGCGGAGCGGCGGCTCTACGTCCGCCTCCCCTCGGCCGGGGGAGCGGAGATGCACCGCCTCGGGCTGCTGCTGAGCATGTTCCCGGGCAGCGAGAAGATGGTCATCTGGTGCGAGAAGGAAAAGAAAAAGCTCGCGGCGAAGTGCCTCTTCCACGAGGCCCTGTTCGCCGAGCTGCGTGAATGGCTCGGCGAGGAAAACGTGGTGCTGAAGTAGGGGCCCTGTTTTCGCGGGGGCGCTCCCCTTTTCCTTCCGGGCAGGCAAAAGAAAAGGGGGAGCGGCTTTTCCGCTGCCCCTTCCCATTTCGGATCATCCCGCATGATTTGCCTCAAATCCATCCGATCACAGGAGGACCAGGACATGAACAATCGCAGCAATCGGAACGAAACGACGCTCGAGGCGCTGGTGCGCGTCTTTCTCGTCGCGTCGCTCGCCGTGATCCTGATCGACGGCGTGAATCACAGCTCCGGGCCGGAGATCATCCGGAAATGCCGCGGTCTGCTATGCGTCCTGTCCATGGCCCTTACGGCGGCGGGGCTCGGCATGCTTTTCGCCGGCAGACGCGAGAGCAAGCTGCCCCAGGCTGCGCTCTATACCGTCTTCGGCTACTGCTTTGCCGCCGTGATGATCGAATCCATCGTGCTTCACCGGACACACTGGCTTGCGATCGTCTTCGCGGCCGCGGCCTTCGTCCTCGCGGTCGTGTATCAGACGAGGAAAGCCTTCGCCCCGCGGAGCGCGCCCAAGCGCGCGCGGGACGAGAGCTTCGACGAGGAAAAGATGCGCCGCCTCGCCGAGGCGGTACGCGAGGGCTCGCGCCTTGACTGCATTGAGATCACGACCGGCGAGGCCGACGAGCTCCCGCTCTGCGCCAGCAAGTTCGGCGGCATGCCCTACTGGCCGCGGGGCATGGCCTACCCCGTCGACGACCGGGGCAGAAAGCTGGTGCTGCTCGCGCAGATCGATCTCTCGGAGCTGTCCTGCGAGCGGCTGCCGGACGAGGGGCTGCTGCAGTTTTTCATCAGCAGCGACGATGCGTGCGGGCTCGACATGGCGCAGGGCAGCCGCGTCGTCTATCACGAGAGCTTTGATCGCAGCCTCACCGAGGAGGACGCCGCGGCCGCGGGCGCGCGCTCCCTGCGTGACGCCGACGGCGACGACGGCGCGTGTCTGCCGCTGTCAAAGCCGCTCGCGATCAGCTTCCGCGCGCGGGACGACTATGCCAACCTCTCGGAGGACTGCTTCGACGAGCTGGCCCTCCCGCTGCTGCGTCCGGCGGACGAGACGGAGGACAAGAGCGTCTGGGAATACCTGTCCGACGCGGAGTACTACTGGCTCGCGCGGGAGTTCGACGGAACGGGACACCGGCTTTTCGGCCACCCCTGCTTTACGCAGAACGACGTGCGCGCGGAGGACGAGATCCAGCTCCTGCAGGTCGACTCCGACGACAGAGGCATCATGTGGGGCGACTGCGGCATCGCGCACTTCTTCATCACCCCCGAGGCGCTCGCGGCGCGCGACTTCAGCAAGGCGCGCTTCTACTGGGACTGCTCTTGAGCCGGGGATGCGGACAGAAACAGGGCAGGGGGCAAAAGGCTCCCTGCCCTGAAACGGTTATATAACGGGTTTTGTTCCGATCGTTGCATACAGATAAAGGATGCCGCCGGAACTCGTCAGCGTGTAAGTTACGCCGTTCTGCGTACAGCTGACGGAACGATTTGACAGAGATTTCGTCGTATGGCTATAAATGTCCTTTCCGCCGCTTGCCCTGGAGAACAGTTCTTCGACAAGCTCCAACGCATCCTCGGCAGAAGTATGATCGGGATCGACGGCAAGAGGAAGCGCGGCGTACGTGCAAACGATCATATAACGGACATTGGCAAACTCTGTGCGGAGGAGATAGTCGGCATCGAACATTACGGCTACCTGTTTTATGGGAACCATCCAGTTCTTATTGCCTTCAAACGACAAAAACGCATTGTGTTCAAGCCAGGTTGTCCCCTTGTGGCAAATCCTGATCTTATATCCGTCCTCTTTCGTGTTATATGAATAGTGGCCGTCGTTATTCAAGCGAGGCGTTGCGCTCAAGCTGCTCCAACCGTCTTTGTTGCGTTCGGCGTCCCATCCATCTTTTATCTCTTCCAGGGCGTGATCATAGAGGTACATGAAAGCCTCCGGATCCACCAAAAAACCACTCTTGTCATAAACACTGACCTTTAAGGGTTTGCCTTCCGTTTGCCCGCATCGTTTGCAGGTTTTTGGCGCGGCAATCGTCGCATCCTGCCAATCGTGCCCTAATGCGGGCTTCACGGTTTCACCGCATACACTACACACCGCAGCTTCCCTACAAGTTGGCTCTCCTGCTTTGTGTCCCAACGCGTTCCCTTCCGTCGCGCCACAGACAGAGCAGGTTTTCGGTTCCGTGCAGGTCGCTTCCTTCCAGTCGTGGCCCAACGCCGAGCCCTCCGTTTTTCCGCACTCGGTACAAGTTTTCGGTTCCGTGCAGGTCGCCTCTGCCCATGTGTGCTTGTGTCCGCACCCACACAGAACAAACACCATTGAAAAAGCCAAGATCAACGCAACCGCCCTTTTCATTCCCATATCCCTCTTTCGTCGTATTGTTACACCGCGCGGTTTTTGGGATAAACAAAAAGCGCGCAGCTTCCAAGCCACGCGCCAAAAAACGCATAGGCTCGGTTTGCTGCCACACAAAACCGTCATCCCTGACAGCGCAGGAAAGAGAGCATGCGTTTTTACCAAAAGATAAAAACCCACGCTGATCAAGGAAAACACTCTTCGGTTTTGTGTGGCAAAACTATGATATCACAGTGTCAAGCGGAAAACAATCGTTTTTCGGAGCGGAAAATGAAGAATCCCCCGAAAGGAGAGACGCTGGTCGTCTCTCCTTCCGGGGGGGTCCGGGGAGCTCTTTCGCCGCGGCGGCCGCTTCCTTCTGAGTGCCGCCGTGCTGTGGAAGCGCGAGATCTGCGGTCCGAAGTTCTCTGCCGGAACGTAAAAAAACTGCGCCCCCGACGGGAGCGCAGACCTTTTGGAGCTGCTGACCAGATTCGAACTGGTGACCTCATCCTTACCAAGGATGCGCTCTACCTACTGAGCTACAGCAGCAAAGGACATGCCCCTTAAAAAAGGGGCATGTGGCGACCAAGAAGGGACTTGAACCCTCGACCTCCGGCGTGACAGGCCGGCGTTCTAACCGACTGAACTACTTGGCCACGGCTTGATTATACTATCAAATCACTATCCGTTTGTCAACACTTTTTTTCGCAGATCCGCGCCGGGCCTCATTTTTCGGCCACTGACCCCGAACAGATGGGCCGCGGCGCGTTTCCGCGCCGCGGCCCTCCGCGCCTTATGCCGCCCGCGCCGCGCTCTTCGCCGCGTCGAGCATGTCGTGGATGCCGATGGCAAAGCCGTGCCGCGGGTCGTTGATGAACACATGCGTCACCGCACCGACGAGGCTGCCGTTCTGGATGATCGGACTGCCGGACATGCCCTGGACGATGCCGCCCGCGCCGGTGAGAAGCGCGCTGTCCGTCACCGTGAGCAGGGCGCGGGTCTGGCCGCCGTCGCTGTAAACCCGGTCGATCTCTACGGCGTACTCGCGCGCCTCGCACCCCGCGAGCGTCGTGACGATGCTCGCCGCGCCGGTGCGGATCTCGCCCGTGCGCAGCGTCCGGCCCGCCGGAATCGCGTTCATGTGGCCGAACACGCCCGCAGCGGTGTTGCGCTCGAGACGGCCGAGCTTTTCCGTCCCGGCGCCCTGCGCACAGAGCTCGCCCGGACGCCCCGGCTGGCCCGGCTCGACGCCGATGATCTCCGCCGCGCTGATCCAGCCGTCGCGCAGCGGGACGATCCGGCCGCAGCTCTCGTCGTTGACGCCGTGGCCCAGCGCGCCGAAGAGCCCGCTCGCGGGCTCGACGAAGGTGATCGTCCCCACGCCGGACACGCCGTCGCGCAGCCACATCCCCAGCAGCCACTGGCCGCTCTCCGAGAGCGCGGGCCGCACACGGAGCTTCAGGTCCCGGCTGCCGCGCCGCACCGTCACCTCGCCCTCGCTCCCGCCGAGCCGCGCCGCGGCCGCGATCAGATCCTCGGCACAGCGCACCTCGCGGTCTTCTATTTGAACGATCAGATCCCCGATCGCGAAGCCGGCCTCCTCGGCGGGCGAGACGGTCCCCTCCGCCGTAACGACCTCCGAGAAGCCGGAAACGATCACGCCGTCGGCGCAAATCTCAATGCCGACCGCCTGCCCGCCGACAAGCAGCTCCTCCGCCCAGGCGCCGCAGGGCGTCAGCAGAAAGCACAGTATGACGAAAAGCGCCGACGCGATCCTTTTTTTCATGGCAAAAATCTCCTCCCCCGGCGATTTCTCGCGCCTTTTTTAAGTATGCGCGGCGCGGCGTGAAATAAAGAAGGATAAAACTCTCTGCTTTTCCAAAACGAGCGGCGGTCTCTGCGTGCGCGCAAAGACCGCCGTTTGGCATTTATTTCATTTTTATCGCGCGCTATTTCAAGCTGCCGAGATAGCCCTCGAGGATGAGGCTTGCCGCGACGGCGTCGACCGTCCTGCGGTGCAGCCGCTCCCGCTTGCCCGCGGCGTGCAGGATCGCGTGGGCCTCGATGCTGCTGCGGCGCTCGTCCCAAAGCACGACCGGCAGGGCGGCGTCGCGCTCGAGCAGGGCGGCGAAGGCGCGGCTCTTTTCCGCGCGCGGGCCCTCGCTGCCGTCCATGTTCCTCGGCAATCCGAGCACCAGCGTGCCGACCTCACGGCGCGCGGCCTCCTCGGCGATGCGCAGCGAGGCGCGCTCCATATTCCATTCCTCCATCGTCCATGCCTCGCCGCAGAGCATCCCCAGCGGGTCGGACACGGCCAGACCGATCCGCTGATCGCCGTAGTCGATGGCCATGATGCGCATATCGTGTTCTCCTTTTGCAAAATCGTGATTTGATCGTGACGCGGAGCGCCGGGCCGACGGGCGGCGGCCCTTCCTATTAATAATATAGCACATATATTTTGTGTTGAAAAGCGCCGCGGGTAACAAGATACGGAAAGAGACGGAAAAGCCCTGAAATCCGGCAAAAAAATCGGAAAAACGGCGCAAAAAAATGTTGACCTCGCCTCTGCGCTGTGCTATACTTCATTTTACCTGTCGGACGAGAGGTTTCTTTTTGCGCGCATTTTTTGCCGCAGACGCCTGCTTTTCCGATACAGGGAGGCAATGCCCGGCCCCGCGGGGGAGGGTAAATAAAATAGGAGGTGCCGAAAAAATGGCTGCAGACGCAAGAGTAAAAATCACACTCAGATGCGACGAATGCAAGCAGAGGAACTACAACTCGGTCAAGAACAAGAAGAATACTTCCGACCGTTTGGAGCGCAGCAAGTATTGCCCCTTCTGCAGAAAGCATACCAAGCATGTGGAAACCAAGTAACTTCTGAAAGGACGCGTAAAAATGGCTGAAGAAAAGAAAGTGAACGCCGCTCCGGCCAAAGCCGTTACCGCCGTGAAGAAGGACGACACCAAACAGGGATTCTTCAAGAGGATCGCCAAATGGTTCCGCGAGATGAAGAGCGAGCTGAAGAAGGTCGTCTGGCCCACTCGCAAGCAGCTTTTCAACAACACGCTCGTTTCCGTCGTCGTGATGGTGGCTTCCGCGATCGTGCTGTGGGGCTTTGATATGCTCGCCAGCGGGCTTGTGCACGCCCTCATCAATCTGGCAGGTTAAGGCATCATGGCTGAAGAGGCAAAATGGTACGTGGTTCATACCTATTCCGGGTATGAGAACGCGGTTTCCGCCGCGATCATGAAGGCTGCGGAAAACCGCAAAATGACCGACCTGATCCGGGAGGTCAATATCCCGATGGAGACCGTCACCGAATACACCGACGCCGGCGAAAAGACCGTCGAGCGCAAGGTGTTCCCCGGGTACGTGCTCGTCAAAATGATCATGACGGACGACAGCTGGCATCTTGTCCGCAACGTCCGCGGCGCGACCGGCTTCGTCGGGAGCGACGGCAAGGCCGTCCCCCTCACGGAGCAGGAGATCCTGAACCTCGGCGTCGAGCGTCAGGAGATCGTCGTCGGCTATGCCGTCGGCGACCGCGTAAAGGTCAACGACGGCCCCCTCGCCGGCTTCTACGGCGTGGTGGAGGAGCTGGAGCCCGAAAAGGATCGGGTCCGCGTGGTCGTCTCCATGTTCGGGCGCGAGACGCCCGTCGATCTCGAGCTTGACCAGGTCGAGGTCATCAAAGAATAATAAG
>CAMVJF010000064.1 GCA_947167725.1 uncultured Clostridia bacterium
CGTCGGATATCGACGACCTGATCATGAACAGCATCGGCGCCGCCCTCGGTTACGCGCTCCTCGCGCTTTGCCGCCTGCCGGGGAAGAAAAAACGCAGCGTCGCGGAAATACAGAGAGAATCATCGGAAACCTGACAGAAAGCGGATCGCTGCGCGCAGCGGGAAAGGAGACAAGACATGCCGGTCGTTTACGGAAAAGACACGCCGAAGCTCGGCTTCGGCCTGATGCGTCTGCCCAAAAGGGGCTTTGCCATCAACATAGAGCAGTTCAAGACCATGGTGGACCTGTTCCTCGAGGCGGGCTTCACATATTTTGACACCGCCTATGTATACCCCGGCTCGGAGACCGCTGCCCGCAAAGCGCTTGTCGAGCGCTATCCGCGCGACTCCTTCACTCTTGCGACGAAGCTCAACGCCACCGTCGCGCCGACCGAGAAGGCCGCACGAAAGCAGTTCGCCACGAGCCTCGAGCGCACGGGCGCGGGCTATTTCGACTACTATCTGCTGCACGCGCTGATGGAGAACAACTACGAGCGATACGAAAAGCTGCATCTCTGGGATTTCGCACGTGAACAGAAGGAAAAGGGCCTGATCCGCAATCTCGGCTTCTCGTTCCACGCGGGGCCTGAGCTGCTCGACAAGCTGCTCACCGAGCACCCGGAGATCGACTTTGTCCAGCTGCAGATCAACTACGCCGACTGGGAGAATCCCAAGGTCACGTCCCGTGCGAACTACGAGACCGCGCGAAAGCACGGAAAGCTCATCACGGTCATGGAGCCCGTGAAGGGCGGCCGCCTGGCCGACCCGCCCGCCGAGGTGAAGGAGCTGTTCCGGTCGATCCATCCGGAGATGTCCTGCGCCTCCTGGGCGATCCGCTTTGTGGCCTCGCTCGACGGCATCCTCACGGTGCTCTCGGGCATGTCGAGCGTCGATCAGATGCGCGACAATCTCTCGTATATGACGGACTTCCGTCCTTTGGATGAAAACGAGCAGGAGGCGGTCCGCGAAGCGCAGCGCATTCTGGGGAACAGCTCCGTGATTCCCTGCACGGCCTGCCGCTACTGCACTGAGGGCTGCCCGCAGCAGATCCGCATCCCGGATATCTTCGCCGCGATGAACAAACAGCTCGGAAACGGTCAGATGTCCGCGGCGCGCGCGAGCTATTTCCTTGCCGCCCCGGAAGGACACCGCGCCTCTGACTGCATCGAGTGTCGCCGGTGCGAGGGCGTCTGCCCGCAGCATCTTCCGATCACCGATCACCTCAAGCACGCCGCCTCGATGTTCCCTAAGGACGAGGATTGAACCTCCGAAACCATAAAAACCTGTCACCGGTCACGGCCCGATGACAGGTTTTTTCATGCCCCGGCCCAGGCGTTTCAAAAAGATATCAGAAGTATGACAAAACACAAAATATAGTATTAATCTTTCTTAATTCGGGACTTTCCGGAACAAAATATATTGCAATAGCAGGAACCAGATGGTAAAATCCTATGATAGGAAAATAGGCGTGCTGCACCCTTTTTCAGGGCCGCGGCAGCGCATGGGAAGCGCGGTGCAGAGCAATGCGCGGTGCGGAAAAGCGTATCTGGAGGAACCGATGGTGAAGCTGAAAAGAGCTTTGAGTCTGATTATGTGCGTCATGCTCCTTGCCTCTCTGTTCCCGGCGGCCTACGCGTCGGACGGGGCGAACGGCGTGAGCGTGGGGGGAGTTTTTGCCTCCGTGGCGCTGACGGGGGCGGAGGACAAGTGCCTCTTCTCGGCCGACAGCGCGATCGAGAGCATGATCCTCTCTCCGGACGAGCTGACCGACGCACGCTATCTCCCGATCGCGGGCGCGAGCTATGACAAGCGCAGCAACACGCTGACGCTGACGGACTTCGACGGAACCGGCGTCGTGCTCGAGCTGACGATGATGGGTGCGGACTTCACGCTGCGCCTTGCCGGCAGCAATACGCTTGAGGCAATCCGCTGCTTTTCGCTCGGCTACGGCTGTTCGCTGGATATCTGCGGTGAGGGCTCGCTCACGATCGACTCCTCCGACGGCCAGGCTATCGTTCTGAACGCCGGCGGCGCGGCAGACTTTGTGCGCATCGCACCCGAGACCCGGCTCACGGCCAAATCTTCCGCGGGC
This sequence comes from uncultured Clostridia bacterium, assembly GCA_947167725.1. Classification (GTDB taxonomy): domain Bacteria; phylum Bacillota; class Clostridia; order Oscillospirales; family Oscillospiraceae; genus Limivicinus. The sequence goes on from CAMVJF010000064.1 coordinate 2,131, forward strand.
TCGATCCGCGTGATCGGTTCGAAACTCGGCGACCGCTCGATCCGCTTTGAGACCGCTTCGCCCTATGTCGTCCCTTGGGACAGCTCCGGCCCGCTGAAAGATAAGCGGACGACCGACGGCGCAGCGATCGACGTCTATACCCTTCCCGGTGAAACCGGGCTTTTCGGCATCGAGGCCGTGATCGAGCAAACCGTGGTCGAAGAGACGGTGCCCGTCCCTGTGCTCGAAGAGGACGAGACGCCGCGCCTCGATGAAACCGACAACGGCGGAGAAGGCGGAGAAGGCGAAGAAGGCGGCGAGGAGGAAAACATCGAAGAAGAGCAGGCTCCCAAGACGATGGTGACCACGCGCACGGTTGAGAGCCTGGTTTATGTGGTCTACCGGCTCGACGGGACGGATGGGAACGGGGATTATTATGCCGAAGAAACCGGCGAGCGGTTGAGTGACATCAGCGCATACCGTCCGGCGAACTCGCCGAGCGACGTCTCGCTCTATGTGCCCGGGGGCGCGAAACCCGCGCCGGAAGTACGTTTTTCGCCCTTTGAGATGCGCGCCGAGGGCTCCGATGAGCACGGTACGATCAGCATTTCTCCCGCCTTTGCCCCGCGCGGAGGCTGCGCGACTGTGAGCGTAATTCCCGCCGAGGGATGCAAACTCCGTTCTCTCACAATCAACGGCACGCCCGTCCAGGTGAGCGGCGGCAGCTATACCGTAAACAACATCAGCGGCGACGTGCTGGCCGAGGCGATCTTTGCCGAGACTGCGCCCGCGGCGCTGCGAACGGCGTCTCCCGCGAGCACGGACTTCTTCGTCCCTGCGGACGGCGCGGATGATTTCGTCAGCGAGCCCTTCACCGCCGCCGTTGTCGACGGAGACGGCGACGCGCTCGGCTATACGATCCTGTGGAGCATCAGCCCCGAACGAGAGGGCGTCTCGATCGGCGCGGACGGCCGCGTGCACGTCACGCGCGCCGCGACGGTCTTGCCGGACGAGCCCGCCGTGTTTACGCTCAGCGCCGCGGCGCAGGGCACGGAATTCCGCGACGATTCCATGAGCTTCACCGTCTCGCTCCTGCCGAGCGAGCCCTACGCGGTCAAGCTGATGCGCGCCGATCTGCCCGTCGAGGACAGCGACACGATCGCGATCCCGGCCGCGGGTGAGACTGCGAGCGTGGAATACCGCGCCGTCGTGCTCGACCCCTACGGCACGGCGATGAACGTTGCGACGCTCTGGGCGGCGGATTGCCCGGAGGGCGTGAGTCTCGACGAGGGTACGATCCTCGTGACGGACGCCTGCGCGGAGGGCGCGGAGACGACGCTCCGCGTCACGACGGAGAACTATGCCGCGGTCGGCACCGCGCTCAGGATCCGCTTCGGCGCCGCTCCGGTGATCGGGGAAGCGGGGCAGGAGAAGAACAAGGAAGCCGAGGGCGGGACCAAGGGCGACGGAAAGAGCGCTCCCGTCCAGGCCAAGGCCCCGTCGCGCACGACCGCCAAGACGATCACTGCCGAGATGATCCGCGTTCCGGAAAAGCTCGTCTATACCGGCGAGGCGCTTACGCCCGCCGTCACGGTCAAGGACGGCGAGACGGAGCTGAAGGTGAACGAGGACTATACGCTCCTCTATGCGAACAACACCGATCCCGGCACGGCGAGCGTCACGGTCACGGGCAAGGGCGATCGCTATACCGGCTCTGTCAGCGTGAACTTCCGCATCGTCAGTTTCGAGATCACCTGGCCTTCACGGACCGAGACCGAGGGCAAGAGCTACGGCGCGAAGCTCTCCGAGCTCGTCACGCTCGGCGGGGACGGCGCGGCCAGACTGGATCCGGACACGGTGGAGGGCGTTTTCTCGCTTGCCGACGCCGAGAGCGTTCCCGACGTGGGCGGCAAATACCGTCTTGTCTTCCGCCCGACCGACGAGACGCTTGGCGAGCAGACAAGCGAGGAATACAGCCTCACGAAGCTGCAGCCCAAGGCGCTGAGCGATGAGATGATCAGCGTCAGTCCCGCCTCGGCCCCCTATACCGGCGAGCCGCAGACGCCCGCGGTCCTGGTCAAGAACGGCCTGGTCACGGCGGAGAAGGACAAGGACTATTCCGTCAGCTACGAGAACAACACCGAGATCGGCCCGGCCAGGGCGAACGTGACCGGCATGGGCAATTACAGCGGCTCGGCCTCCGCGAGCTTCCAGATCACGGCGATCCCCGCCGCGGCGCTGGCCACCGGCGTCCAGATCACGCCCTGCACGCCGGAGAGCGAAACGATCCGGCCGGAGCTCACGATCAAATACGACGGGAAGACGCTCACCGAAGGGACCGACTACGAGGTCGAATACTACTATGACATCGCGACCAAGACCGGCACGGCGGCGATCGCCTTCAAGGGCATCTACAGCGGCACGCTCCGCCAGGACTTCAAGCTGCCGAACTACCTTGTCACCGAGGGCGCGGGCGCGAGCTGGTCGAAGAGCTCGACGAAGGACCTGCGCTTCCGCGCGAACGGCGCGCTCGGCAAGTTCACGGGGCTGACCGTGGACGGCAAGGAGGTCAGCGAGCTCAATTACACCACCGAGTCCGGCAGCACGATCGTTTACATCAAGCCGAATTACCTCAAAACGCTGACCGCAGGGAAACATATCATCGGCTTCCTCTACCAGGACGGCAAGGCGCTGGCGATCTTCTCGGTCACGGACGCGCCGCGCCGCGGCGTCGCCACCGGCGACGGCAGCAACGCCGGGCTCTGGCTGGCCGTCATGGCCGCGAGCATGCTTGCCTTCGGCACGCTGCTCTTCCTTTTCTTCCGCGACCGCGGCGCGCGCGGGAAAAAGAAGAAAAAAAGCAGAAAACGGAGCTGACCCCGCGAGAAACGAAAAAGGACCTGTGTTTCATGCACAGGTCCTTTTTGACGCGGCGGCGAAGCCCGGTCCTGCCCCGCGGCCCTCAGAGCGCGGAGCGCGCGCTCCGGCTCTCCCGGTCAGAGACGCTGATCGGTAACGAAATGCCGGACGCCCGGCCGGGGGCAGCGCAGCTCGTCGTTGAAGAAAACGGGGTACATTTTCCGCCCCTCCTCGGGAGAGGTCCAGACAAGGTATTCCCGGCAGCCGTCGTCGGCGAAGCTCTCGCACACGGGCTCGAAATCCGGAGGCGTTTTCATGTAGAAGTAGAAGCCCAGCTCGTAAATCAGCTTTCCGAGCTTGGCGGCGCTGTCGCCGATGAAATAGTCCTCGGTCACGAATCCGAGCCGGTCGATCTCGAGGGTGCGGCCCGTCTCCTCGCGCACCTCGCGCACGACGGCCTGCTCGGCCGTCTCGCCGAAGCGGATCCGCCCGCCGACGGAGTAGAGATAATCCAGACGCGGATTGCTGACCATCAGGAACTTGCCGTCCCGGAGGATGATCGCGCCGACGCGGATGTTGACGACCCCGCCGTCATAGTCGATGCACAGGTCTTTGTCCATGGCGGAACACCTCACAATTCGATCCAGTAGCGCTCGAGCATTTCTTTGTCGTCCGGCTCCCAGGCCGTGTTTTCGAACACGCCGCCGTTCGCGAGGATCGTGCGGCGGCTGGCCTCGTTTTCCGTGGAGCAGGTGATCAGCACGCGCGTCAGTCCGAGCTTGCGCGCCTCGTCGAGACCCATGGCGAGCATACGCTTGGCATAGCCCTTGCGCCGCTCGCTCGGCCGGACCGAATAGCCGATATGGCCGGCGTATTTCAAGAGATAGTCGTTGAGATCATGACGCAGCTGCAGCATGCCGAGCAGCCGCCCGTCCGATTCGCGCACGAGGATGTACTGCGTCGCCAGGACCAGGCCCTCCGGCAGCGTGGCGGGGTCCTCATAGAGACGGAGCCGCGCGAGCCAGTCGCGCCCGTCGCTGCTGCGGCGCAGCGGCCCCGCGCCGTCCATGCTGTCGCCCGCGGCGAGAAAATCGCGCTTGTAGTCCTCATACTGAGCAATCAGGCGCTCGTCCGGCCGCAGCAGCAAAAGCTTCTCTTCCACGGCGATCCCCTCCTTTTTGCCGCAGGATACCACAAGCCGGGGCAAAAAGCAAGAAAAAGGAAACGCGTTCGGGTCTGCCGCAGCCCGTTCCGCGTTCCGGGGAGCCGCGATCCCGGCCAAAGGGATCCGCTCATGAAATGATTTCTTCAGAACGTGAGATGTCCGCTATGGACGGCGGCGTCGGCCGAAAGGCAGGCCCTGCGGCAGGGACCGTCATGCGGGACAGTCCCTGTATTTTGCAATATTCCGGGAAGCGCGTGAAACCGCCGCCGCGTTTTGTCGTGTATACGGGTGAGAGCTCTTGCACAGAAGGAGGAACGGTATGGAAGACACAGCGATCGTCGATCTGTACTGGCAGCGTTCCGACAGGGCCCTGTCGGAAACCGACAAGAAATACGGCCGTTACTGCCACTCGATCGCCTATCATATCTGCGGCGCGAGGGAGGATGCGGAGGAATGCGTGAACGACACGTATCTGCGTGCCTGGAACAGCATGCCGACCGAGCGTCCCTCGGCGCTGGGAGCCTTCCTGGGCCGTATCACGAGAAACCTCGCCCTTGACCGTATCAAGGCGAGAAACACCGTCAAGCGCGGAGGAGGACAGGCGCCCCTGGCCCTGAGCGAACTGGAAGACTGCATCCCCGGCGGGACGAGTCCGGAGCGGGCTCTGGAGGAAAAGGAGCTGGAGGCCGCGATCGGACGTTTCGTCGCCGCGCTGCCGAAAGCCGAAAAAACGGTCTTCGTGCTGCGCTATTTCTATCTTGTCCCGATCGATGAGATCGCGGAGAAGCTGCAGTTCAGTTCCGGGAAAGTCAAAAGCATGCTGTTCCGCAGCCGCAAAAAGCTGAGAGCAGCCTTGGAAAAGGAGGGGCTTGCATGAACTCACTGACACTTCTGCGCGCGATGAACGGCATTCACGAGGAGGATGTCATCATGGCCGGAAAGCAATACTACAACAACGACAAGAAAACGGTACCCGTCAGGACCAAACGGCTCATCGCCTTTGCGGCCGCCATCGTGCTGATGCTCTCGCTGGGCATCGCGGCCTATGCGGCCTACAATGCGATCTCAACGCCGGAGGCCGCCGAGAAGGTCGCGCGCGAGCAGATCGCGCAGTGGCGCGAGCGCGGGCTGCTGAACCCGAACGTGCGATTCGAGGGGGCGGCGGATCGGATCGTCGAGATCGAGGAGGAACAGGGCGGCACGGCCTGGTACGGGCGCCTGTTCCCGCACAGCTTCGACGTGCGCTGGTACTTCGGAGAGCGAAAATACGGCTGCAATCTGAATATCGACACGCTCGGCGGCAAGATCATGTATCTTGATCTCTTCGCCGACGCGGACGAGGACGCCGAGCCGACGGGCGAGGTCGAGCTGACCGTCGGGCCGAACGGGGAGACGAAGACCTTCTATTACTACGAAAACTTCGACGATCTCCTTCCCGCCGATCAGACCGTGGACGGCTTCTGCACGGCGCTGGCCGATTACTGGGGATACGGCGCTTACCGTCTGGCGGACAAGACCGATCCTGTCTGGACGGAGGATTACGCCGCGTGCTTCGCCGAGGTCGACGGCGCGACGCGCATGCTCGACGTGCCCTGGGATAGGAGCGGGAGGTGCATGCTCGCGGTCTATTTCGACGGCGACACGGACGGCGCCCCCATGTATATCGATCTCATGCAGTATCCCGGCTACGTCGGGATGGACGTCGGGATCCGTCACCCGGTGGGCTGAGAAAAGCGGGCGGGCGGGGGATATCCGCCCCCGCGGAGCAAAAAAAGAGAGCCGAACTGCGTTCGGCTCTCTTTTTTGCTTACATGATGGGGATCTTGATCTTCAGATCCGTCAGCGGCCAGGAGGAGCAGGCGTGGAACCAGCCCATCTCCTTGTCCATGCGGCGGCGGCCGTCGCCGATCGGGGAGACGAAGATCTCGCCCGAGAGCAAATGGCTGCGGCAGAAGCCGCACTCACCGTTGCGGCAGTGGGTATCGATGGCGATGCCCGCGCGCTCGAGCGCGACGGCGACCGGCTCGGAAGCCTTCGCGTCGATGACGTCCTCGTGAATGCCGCGCAGGACGGTGATCTTGAAGGTCTTCTCCTCGGTGCCCTTCGGGTAGCCGGGCAGCGTGGAGACGTCCGCGGGATTGTTCA
>CAMVJF010000065.1 GCA_947167725.1 uncultured Clostridia bacterium
GAGACGGCGCGCCGCGCGGCGCTCCTTTCTCCCGAAGAGATCGCGGGATACGAGGCGCAGCTCCTGCGCGCCGCGGCGCTCCACCGCGAGGTGGAGGCGGCGTGGAAGGGTTTTATGCGCGCGCACTATGAGGAGCTCGCGGCGATGCACGTCGTCTGGTTCTGCGGCGTGGGCGCCAACCTCGGGACCGCCTGCGAGGGCGCGCTCAAGCTCATCGAGACGATGAACATCCCCGCCGCCGCGTTTGAGACGGAGGAGTTCATCCACGGGCCGAACCTGCAGCTGCGCCCGGATTACACCCTGTTCTTTTTCGACGGCGGCGCGGGAAGCGAGCGGATCCATGAGATCTTCCGCGCCTCACGGATCGTGACGGAGCACGCTTTCCTGCTGACCGGCGATCCCGCGCGGAAGGGAGAGGGCGTGTTCTGCGTGCCCTTCGATCTTCCGGAGGAGATCACGCCGCTGTGCTTTCTCCCGATCGTCCAGCTCACGGCTTATCGCTTCGCCGAGGATCTGGGGCGCTGGAAGAAGCACCCTCTGCAAAGGAAAATGGAGCAGGCGCTCTCGTCCAAATCGCGCAACTACGCCGCCAGCTCCCTGAATCTCGACACCCCCGCGCGAGACGGCGGGGACTGATCGCAGCCCGTTCGCTCTGCCTCTCGCCGCTTTGAAGGCGCGGTCTCTCTTCCCGCGGGGAAGGGAGGCCGCGCCTTTCGCTCTTATTCCGCCGGGAAGAGGCGGGAATACGGTTGCTTTTGCGCCGGAATTGTCTTAATATAGGACCATAAAGCAAAAATGAGGAGGAAACCCATGGACAGAGTTATGAAAGCGACGCGCAGACAATGCCTGCTCGCCCTGTTCAGCGCCCTGGTCGTCGTCGTCTGCGTCTGCATCGGCGTGACAATGAATCTCACCACGCTCTACGACGAGAACTTCGACCACATGGGTCTGCGCACCTTCTGCATGTTCACCGTCAACTCCAACATCCTCGCCGCGGCCGCGATGGCCATGGTCATCCCCTACACGCTTGACGGACTGCGCAAGCACAACTACCATCTCCCGCGCTGGATCGTCGTGCTGGTCTACGCCGGCGTCACCGCCGTTGCGCTGACCTTCCTGATCTCGCTGTTCGTCCTCGCGCCCTTCAAGGGCTTCGTGCTGATCTTCTCCGGCTCGCGCTTCTTCCTCCACGGCGTCTGCCCGATCCTCGCCGTCGCCGCGTTCTGCTTCTTTATGAGCGCCCAGCGGCTGCGCTTCGTCGATTCGCTCATCGCGCTCATCCCGGTCGCGATCTACTCGGTGCTCTATTACATCATGGTCGTCGTCATCGGCGAGGACCGGGGCGGCTGGAACGATTTCTACGGCTTCTTCACCAGACTGCCGCACTGGATCCCGCTGGCCGCGATCATGCCGCTGACGCTGCTGATCGCGACGGGGATCCGCGTCCTGCACAACCGCAGCTTCGACAAGCGCGAGAACGAGGCGGCCGCGTTCTACCGCGAGATCTTCACCGACGCCGATATCCGCCAGCTCGTCGCCGCCATGGCCCGCGTGCACGGCTCAAACGTGAAGATGCGCGACATCCTCATCCCCTCGCGCATCATCTCGATCATGCTCGAGCACAACAAGAGCGACTGCACGCTGGAGGAATGCTGCGAGATCTACCTGCGCGAGTATATCGCGGCGGGCGCGGTCATGGATGTGGAAAAGCTCTGGATCTGACAGAAACGGACCCTACGATATACACAATACACATAATAAAAAGGAGGCAACACTATGTTCTGGGGTGACGGTTCCGACGCCGCGAAGGCCGCGGCACAGCGCGCCATCGACGCCGTGCGAAGCACCGACAACTTCGACTGGACCTTTATCGCGCTGCTCGCGCTCGTGCTCTGCGCGGCCTATATCCCGCGTATCCGCGACAAACGCTGGAATTCCATCTTTGCCGCGCTTGCGCTCTACGGCGTGCACTGGTTCTATGAGATCATGAACGCCGTGATCTGCCATTTCTCGGGCTACGCGCTATGGCACGTTTCGCCCGAAAGCACGAGCTGGATCATTCTCGTCGGCGTGTGCTGGGAGCTCTCGCTGATGTTCTCGATCGCCGGCTTCACGGCCGAGCTGCTGCCCGAGGACAAAAACAAGAAGATCCTCGGCATCAACAACCGCATCTTCTTCGCCGTCGGCTCGGCGCTCGGCTTCTCGCTCTTCGAGATCTTCCTCTCCTCGACGCCCGCCTTCATCTGGGTCTACAAGTGGTGGGGCTTCCTGCCCGTGTTCATCACGACCTACATCCCCTTCTTCCTCGCCTCGTATCTGATCTACGACGCGAAGCGCGCCACGCAGAAAAAGTTCTGCGGCATCCTCTGGGCCGTCGACGCGCTGCTGATGATCGTGCTGATCCCGCTCGGCGTCATATGAGCGAGATCCGCAGCGTTTTCTTCGATCTCTACGGCACGCTCGTCGACATCCGCACCGACGAGGAGCGGCCGTCGCTCTGGCGCGGCACGGCGGAGTTCTATTCGCTGTGCGGCGCGGCCTATACGCCGCGCGAGCTGCGCGGGCGCTATCTCGCGCTCTGCGCGGAGGAGACCGACGCCCTCGCCGCGCTTCATCCCGCCCTCGGTGAGGCGGGCGTGGAGATCGAGCTGCGGCACGTCTTTCGCCGCCTGTTCGAGGAAAAGGGCGCGCATGTTCCGCCCGAGCGGATCGAGGATGCGGCCCGGCTGTTCCGCGCGCTGTCCTTCCGCCGTTTGCCGCGGCTGATGCGGGGCGCGCGCAGAACGCTCGAGGGCCTGCGGCGACGCGGTCTGGAGCTGTATCTGCTCTCGAACGCGCAGAGCTGCTTCACCGTGCCGGAGCTTGAGCGTCTCGGGATCGCCGGGGCCTTCGACGCGATCTTCCTCTCCTCGGACTTTGGCTGCCGCAAGCCCTCTCCCGCTTTTTTCCGCGCGGCGATGTCGTGCGCGGGCGTCGTGTCGGAGGAGGCCGTCATGGTCGGCAACGACCCCGCGGCGGATATCCGCGGCGCGGACGCCGTGGGGCTTGCGAGCCGTTACCTGCACTCCTGGCAGTCGCCTCCGCGCGGCGCGCCGCTGCCGGAGAGCTGCCGCGAGCTCGCCTCGCTCGAGGAACTGCTCGAGGAGCTTTGAGAAAGAAAAGGAAAAACCGGACCGACGGTCCGGTTTTTCCCTGCTTATGAGCATTATTGCTTCCCCAGCATGCGGATATAGTCCGGCAGCGCAAGCTCGAACTTCACGCCGTACCAGTGCGCGGGGTCGCCCTGCGTGATCTCGATGCAGCGCACGGTGTAGTCCGCGGCGAGCGCGGCCGCCTCATAGGCGCTCCGGCCGCCGAGCAGCGCGCCGACGAAGGCCGCGGCGTAGACGTCGCCTGTGCCGTGGCAGCCCTTGGCGATCCTGCGGTGTTCGTAGTAGCGCGTCTCGCCGCCCGCGCGCACGACGACGCCGGTTCTCTCCGGGGCATAGCCCACGCCGGTGAGGACGACCGTTTTCGCGCCCGCAGCCGAAAGCCGGTCGAGCAGCGCCGCGATCCATGCCTCGTCGTAGCTCTCGCGGTACTCCGTGTCCGTGAGGAAGCAGGCCTCCGTGATGTTCGGCAGGATGATGTCCGCCGAGAAGGCCAGGGTCTTCATCGCCTCGACGTACGGCGCGTCGAAGGCGGGATAGAGCCTGCCGTTGTCGGCCATGGCGGGGTCGACGATCGCAAGGCCGCCGGGGGCGAGCAGGGTATCGAGGATGCCCCGCACGTCGGCGATCTGCTCCGTCGAGCCGAGATAGCCGGTATAGACCGCCGAAAAGCGGATGTTTTCCTTTTTCCAATGGGCGGCGATGGCGGGGATGTCCTCGGTCAGATCGCGCACCGTATAGCCGGAGAAGCCCGCCGTGTGCGTCGAGAGCACCGCGGAGGGCAGGATGCAGGTCTCGAGCCCCGCGGCCGACAGGATCGGCAGCGCGACCGTCAGCGAGCACTGTCCGACGCAGGAGATGTCCTGGATCGTCAGGATCTTCTGATATGCCATGGCGGATTCCTCCTTCAGGGGTCTGCTTGACTTATTTCCATGCTGCCAGTATAATCACTTTTTGGTATTATTGTTATAGCCAGATGGAGATTTTTTTATATGACCAGTTCAGAGAGATCGACCGAGGGCCCGGCCTATCTGCGGCTCTACCGTCAGCTCAAGGAAGGCGTCGCTGCCGGGCTGTATCCTCCCGGCAGCCGTCTGCCCTCCAAGCGGCGGCTCGCCGCGGAAAACGGCGTGAGCGTGATCACGGCCGAGCACGCCCTCGCTCTGCTCGCGGACGAGGGCCTTGTCGAGGCGCGCGAGCGCAGCGGCTTTTTCGTCCTCCCCCAGGGCAGGACGCTGCCGCGCCGCGCCTCACTGGAGGAGATGAGCCTGCCGAGCGCGCCGCCCGACTATTTCCCTTTCAGCACGCTTGCTCGGATCATGCGGCGCACGCTCGCGGAGAAGGGCGAGCGGATCCTTGCGAAATCCCCGCCGATGGGGACGGCGGAGCTGCGCGGCGCGATCCGCGACTATCTCGCGCGCAGCCGCGGCGTCGAGGTCGATGCCTCCCAGATCCTGATCGGCTCGGGCGCGGAGTATTTCTACACCCAGATCGTGCAGCTGCTCGGGCGCGAGCGCCTCTTCGCGCTGGAGGAGCCCTGCTACGAGAAGATCCGGCTGGCTTATGAGCTCGGAGGCGCGCGCTGCGTGGGGCTCGCGATGGGGCCGGACGGGATCGAGAGCGGGGCGCTCGCGCGCTGCAAGGCCGACGTCCTGCATGTCACGCCCGCGAGCAGCTATCCCAGCGGCGTCACCGCCGGGGAGGCCAAGCGCGCGGAATACGTCGCCTGGGCGCGGGAGCGCGGCGCGCTGATCGTCGAGGACGACTACGCCTCCGAGCTCGCGGCCCCGACGCGGCGCGTGCCGACGCTCTTCTCCCTGCTCGGCGAACAGGTGATCTATCTCAACACCTTCTCCAAGACCGTCGCGCCCTCCTTCCGCGCCGGCTATATGCTGCTGCCCCGCGCCCTCGCCGCGCGCTACCGCGAGCGCCTCGGCTTCTACTCCTGCAGCGTCCCGGTGTACGAGCAGTTCGTCCTCGCCGAATGGATCCGCAGCGGCGAGTTCGAGCGCACGATCCACCGGCGGCGGAGAAAGCAGACATGAAAAAAGCAGCCTTCACCGATCGTGAAGGCTGCTGTTCATTTCCTGTCTTTACGCGATCTTTGCCGCGGCGCTGAGCGTGCCGCACTTGAGGTGGTAGGAGCCGGGGATCAGCTCGGAGGTGGAGTAGATCACATAGGTGAAGCCGCAGCGCGCCCGGAGCACTTCGACCAGACCCTCTCCCTCGTCGTAGACGAGCTCGTTCTCGGCGCCCTCCGCGCCGGCGAGGCGGAAGAGCAGGAAGGGCTGGCTGCTCGCAGCGGAGAAGCCGACCGGGCTCTTCGCGTTGCCGAAGCCGAGGATCGAGCCGCCGGTGATCACGGCCTCGCTCTTGACATCAAAGATATCGCCGAGGGCACTGACGCGCAGCGAGCCGCCGCTGAGCGAGAAGCTGCCGGCCGTGCCGTAGCGGTTCTTGGCCTTGACGCCGTCCTGGCCGGAGAAAATATCGACGCCGCCGCCGGTGAGATTCACCGCGACCTCGCTCGAGAGGCCGTCGTTCGCGCTCTCGATCCCGACCATGCCGCCCGAAACGGTCAGCTCGCCGTGCGCCGAAATGCCCTTGCCCGCGCTGCTCTTGAGCGTGAGCGTGCCGCCCGAGACGAGCAGGTCCGCCGTGCAGTGCAGCGCGTGGTCGGTGCTCTCGACGCTGAGCGTGCCGCCCGAGACCGTCAGCTTTGTCCTGGCCTTCAGGCCCTTGCTGCTCGTGGTCTCGGTGTCTCCCCGGGTCGTGACCTTCACCTCGCCGCCGTTGAGATCGAGCTCGCTCTCGGCCGAGACGCCGTCGCCGCCCGCCGTGATATCCAGCTTGCCGCCGGAGATCGCGACGAAGCCCTTGCCCTCCTTCTTCGCCGAGGAGGATTTGACGCCGTCGTTACCCGCGAGGATCGTCAGCTCGCCGCCGGAGATCTCCACGGACTCGGAGCCCTTGAGCCCGTTGTTCACGGCCCTCAGCGAGATCGTGCCGCCCTCGATATCAAGGTCGTCCTTGCAGGTGACGCCGTTGTTGAGCCAGCCCTGGATCTCCAGCGCGCCGGTGCCGCGGATCTTGAGGTCGTCCTCGGAGAAGATGACCGCGCCCTCCAGCTTTTCGGCCACGAGCGTGCCCTCCGTGCCGGAGACAAGGCGGTTAAAGCTGCCGTCGGCGAGCTCGATACAGCAGTTTTTGACCTGCTCGACGAGGATCGCCGGGCCGTCGGGGCAGCGGATCTCGGCGGAGCTGAGGACGAGCGTGACGTCGCCCTTGACCTCGCCGGTGTTGACGATGAGCTGCCCGGCGTCAAGCGTGCCGCGCAGCAGGTATTCGCCGGGGGCGTTGATCTTGACGGTGCTGCCGTCCACGGCCGCGCCGCCGCCGTCGATCGAGGCGCCGGAGCCGGTCAGCGAGATCGTGGTCACGCCGCCGCTCTGGACGGTCTGCGAGGCGCCGCCCTGCGGGGCGGAGGAGGCGGGAGCCTGCCCGATCACCATGTCGCCGCAGCCGCAGAGCAGCGAGAGGCAGAGGGTCAGGGCCAGAAGGATAGAGAGTTTTCTTTTCATCATGATCACAGCATGTCCTTGTCGGATTCTCTTCCGCAGATGATGTTCAGATTGCCGTTGCGGCAGCGGAGCTCGTCGATGAAGTCCTTGACGATCTCGCCGCCCTTGATGTGGATGTGGTAGTCGAGCTCATAGAGCGTGCCCATGTTGGTGGTCTTGACCTTTACGAGCTCATGGCTGCTCGTGTACTTCTCGAAAATGTCGTCGAACAGGCCGTCGTAATCGAGATTCTCGGGGATCGTGATCTTGAGGTGGCGGTAGCTGCGGCTGTTCTCGCCGAAGCGCATGAGCGTCAGCGCGATCACCGTCAGCGCGACGATGACGAAGAACAGCGCCGCGATGCCGACGTAGCCCATGCCGCAGGCGAGGCCGACGGCCGTGCCGATGAAGAGGCCGCTGAGTTCACGGGCGCTGCCCGGGGCGCTGCGGAAGCGGATCAGCGAGAAGGCTCCCGCCACGCCGAGCCCGGCGCCGATATTGCCGTTGACCATCATGATCACCAGCGTGACGATCGGCGGGACGAGCACCAGCGCAAAGGGAAGGCTGCCGCTGTGCCTGCTGCGGAAGGAGAAGACCAGCGCGTTCAGAACGCCCAGGACCAGCGCCGAGAGCAGGCAGATCAGGAACGCCGAGACGGTCATCGGCGCGGTAATCACGCAATTAAACACTCTTTATCACTCCGTTAAAGTATTCGTTGAGGATCTCGTTTTTATAGCAGGTGCCGTATTTGGAAAAGCCCCTGGGAAAAATGCCCTCGTCCGAGAGCAGGCGGGAGAGCCACATCGGCGCGACGCCGGGGATCTTGATCTCCATCAGCACCTCGTCCGGCTCCATCAGCGGCGCGCCGCCGCTGCCGCGGGTCAGATCGGGCTCGTCCGTGCGCCAGCGCAGGTTCTCGTCGAAGGTGATGCGCAGCTCGGGATCGTCCTTCGCCACCCAGGCCGTCCGGTCGCAGGCGATGAAGACCTTGGGACTGACACGGTTGCAGCGCAGGAACCAGTCGAGCTCGCGCGTCATCTGCGATCGCTCGGGCGGGGGCGCCTCTCCCGCGAGATAGGCCCGCGCCTCTCGCGCGCTCATCGCGATGCGGCGCTTGTAGACCATGCCCTTGAACTTCTTTTTCAGCTCGACAAAGACCTCGTCGTCCTCGCCCGGGACGCGGTAGCTGCGCACGCGCAGCTTTTCCTTGTACACGGGCGCCTCGATGGAATGGCGGATCAGGGCGTAGTCGTCGGTGTCGTAATAGACCGAGCAGACCGTGCTTTTGAAATACGTGTCGGGCACGATATGGTTCTTCAGCCCCCGGAAGAACGACGCATACTGCGTCCCGGAGAGGATGTATTTCTTTGCATAGCGCTTGAAGGTCAGTTTTGTCTCTCCCACGCCGAGC
>CAMVJF010000066.1 GCA_947167725.1 uncultured Clostridia bacterium
AGACCGTTGTTGTCGCCGTGGGCCATGATGACCGCGCCGATCATGCGGGTCGTCGAGCCCCAGGAGGTCTGGAAGGGATAGCGCAGCGTGTTGTCGCGGCCCGTGAAGGTCACGTCGTAGGCGCGCGAGAACTTGTCGCCGAAATAGTGCGAGGTCGCGCCCTGCAGGGCCTTGTGGTCCTTCATCAGACACTCGACGGTGTAGGTGGCCTCGGCGCCGGCGAACTTCTCCTTGTCGGTCTTGCGTCCGCGCACGACGGGGATCGCGAGGACCTTTTCAAAGAAATCGGCGTAGCAGTTGAGCTGCTGCTCGGTCTCGGCTTTCGCCTCCTCGGCGGTCTCGTGGATGGTATGACCCTCCTGCCACCAGAACTCGCGCGAGCGCAGGAAGGGACGGGTGGTCTTTTCCCAGCGGATGACGGAGCACCACTGGTTATAGAGCATCGGCAGTTCGCGGTAGGAGTGCAGCACGCGCGACCAGTGGTCGCAGAACATGGTCTCCGAAGTTGGACGGAAGGCCAGACGCTCTTCGAGCTCCTCGCTGCCGCCGTGCGTGACCCAGGCGACCTCCGGCGCGAAGCCGTTAACAAGCTCGCCCTCCTTCTTCAGCAGGCTCTCGGGGATCAGAACGGGCATCGCGACGTTGACGTGTCCGGTTTTCTTGAACTCGCCGTCCATGATGTGCTGCATGTTTTCCCAGATCGCGTAGCCATAGGGGCGAAGGATCGTAAAGCCCTTGACCGAGGCGTATTCCACCAGCTCCGCCTTGCGGCAGATGTCAGTGTACCACTGGGCAAAATCGACCTCCATATCGGTGATCTGCTCGACTCTTTTTTCTTTAGCCATGATCGGAACCTCTCTTTTCCGCCGGAACGGAGCCCGGCGTATAAAAGAAAGCGCCGCAGCGGAGCGGCGCTTCCCTGATTTGCGACCTTTATTCTATCTTGCGGCGCGGGGCTTGTCAATGCTTATTTCTCGACGATATGGACGTTCATGTGGGCGTAGCTCATGGAAACGCCGTTGCGCGTGAAGCTCTCGCGCACTTTCTCGTTGAGCGAGAAGTGCACATCCCAGTAATCGGGGTTCTTGACCCACACGCGCACGACGTATTCCACCGTGCTGTCCTTGTAGGCGTTGAGCGCGATGAAGGGAGCGGGATCGGCGAGGATGCGCTCGTCGGCGTCGACGACCTCACGGATCGCGGCTTTTACCTTCTCGGTGGGTTCGTCGTAGGAGGCGGAGAAGAGCATGTCAACGCGGCGCAGCGGCTCGGCGCTGTAGTTGTTGATCGAGGCGCCGACTACGTCGCCGTTCGGGATGGAGATCACGACGTTGTCAAGGGTGTTGATCGTCGTGTAGAGAAGGCCGATGCTTTTGACGGTGCCGGTCTTTCCGGCGATCTCGACGAAGTTGCCCTCGTCAAAGGGATGCGTCATGAGCAGGGTCAATCCGGAGAAGAGATTGTTCAGCATGCCCTGCACGGACAGAGACAGCGCCAGGCCGGCAACGCTCAGCAGCGCGACAAGCGAGGCCGTGGGGATGCCCAGCTCGCCGGCGATGATGACGATCGCGATGACCCACAGCAGCAGCTTGACGGCGGAAAGCAGGAAGCCGCGCATGGTTTGGTTGAGACGCTTGACACCGCCCAGCGCCTTGGAGACGAGCTTGAGGATCACATTGATGACGATCAGACAGACGATAAAGGTGATCAGCGCGCCGAGCAGCGTCGCGAGAGACAGCGTTCCGATGCTGATCGAGGCAAGGCCGGTGGATTCGAACATAAGAATACCTCCTTCTGATTGTGTTGGGATCTGACGGCTTCAGCATATCACATTTTCCCCGCTGTCGACAAGAAAAAAACGGCGCCGCGCGCCAAGTTCTTTTCCCGTAGCCTCCAACCGGGAACAGAATGCCTCATTTCCCGAGAAAAACTGTCATTGCCGCGTTTTTCGACGCGTTTTTCTTGACCTTTGCCCGCATTGCGGTTATAATACCTCCGATTGCACCACGTGGAGGTGACTTTGTATTAACAGACAAAAGTTTCTGGCCGAGCTTGCCAAGCTGCTGACCTTTATGTATGAAGAGGATCGGCTTCGTGCGCTGGAGCTCTACAGCCGGATGTTTGACGAGGCGACGGACGAACGGGCGCTTCTCCAGACGCTCATGTCTCCGACCAGACAGGCCGTCGTCGTCGCCCGCGCCTATAACTCGAATCTCGGAAAGCTTTCCATCAACACCGAGCACAAGGCGGAGCCGGAGGATCTCGATGAGAACGGGGTCCCCGATTATGTCCAGGCCATCGAGCGCATCCGTGACGAGGCCCTCGCGGCGCAGCCGCGTGCCGCCGCTCCCGCGGCGGAAGACGAGAAGGCCGAGGATGAGATCGTCGACGAGAATCAGATGACCCTCTTTGCCGGCGAGGAGCTCGCGCAAGAGAGCGCCGAGCCCGAGGAGAACGAGCCGGAGGAGATCGAGCAAAAGCCTGCGGAAGACCGCGCGGAAGAGAGCGACGAGACCGCCGAAGAGAACGCGGAGGAGATCGTTCCGGAAGAGGAGATCGTCGAGAGCGAAAGCGGCGAGCTCAAGGAGAGCATCGCTTTCTTCGAGCTGCCCCCCGAGGGCGAGACCGATATCCCCGCAAACGAGGACGGCGGAGACGATCTGAGCGTGACGCCCTTCAATATCGAGACCGGTGAGCTGCGCAGCCGACCCAGGCGCGAGCCGAAGGTTTTTGCCTTGATCGTTTATATCCTCTTTGCGATCCCGCTCACGATCGCGGCGATCCTGATCCTGCTGATCCCGGCGCTGTTCTTCCTTGCGCTGTCCGTCGCGGCGATCATATGCGGCGTTGTCGTCGTCAGCGCGGCCTTCAACGGCTTTGCCGTTTTTGCGGACATCATGGTCCTGCTCGGCGGCGCGCTGATACTCTTCGCGCTGGGCCTGCTTTTCCTGTGGACCTCGATATGGTTCGTCGGCGGTGCGATCGTCGGCGTCGTGCACGGCGTGGCTGCCCTCTGCGACAAGTGGTGCTATAAGGAGGTGCGGGACTGATGAAGAAAATGTGGCGTGTGATCATTGCGATCGTCCTCATCATGATCCTGCTCGGGATCGTGGGCGTCGCGGTCGGCTTCCTGACCGGGGCGGATACCGCCCGTATTTACCAGACGGCCGAGAGCAACAGCCTTATCAGCCTGATCATGCGGTATTACGAGTGGATCCTGCAGATCATCCAGACCTATAAAACGGCCATTTTCGGCTGAAGAAAAAAAGAATACGGCGGACGGCCCATTCCGGGCTGTCCGCCGTTTTTGCTTTTTACGGCGTGTTCCACAGACGGATCACGCCGCGTTCGCTGAGCCGGATGAGCGTCGCAAGCAGCAGCGGGAAAACGATCATCCCGCCCACGCCCCAGACCTTCCAGCCTAAGTAGAGTGCCAGCAGCGAGACGAGCGGCGGGATGCCGATCTGATCGCCGAGCAGCTTGGCCTGCAGCAGGTTGCGCCCCGCCGCGGTCAGCGCCCAGCCGAGCAGCAGACCCGCCGCGCGGCCGGTGCGTCCGAGCAGCAGCGCCGCGAGAGCCCAGGGGATGAGCACGGTGCCGGTCCCGAACACGGGCAGCGCGTCTACCAGCGCGGTGAGCAGGGCGAGCGGCAGCGCGCCGCGGATCCCCATCAGCAGGAACAGGCCGAGCAGCTCGATAAAGCTCATCGCCGCGAGGATGAGTTGCGCGCGCAGCCAGCCGCCGAGGTTCGTGCGCAGATCTTCTCCGATCTCGGCGCTTCGCCGCCGCAGTTCCTCTGGCAACTGGGCCAGCAAAAAGGCCGTTACGGCGGGATAGGACGCCGAGATCAGATAGCTGCCGAGCAGCATCGTGAAGAGGAACAGCACGATCCCCGGCGCATCCTGCGCGATCTTCGCAGCCAGTGCGAGCAGCCTGGTCGAGAGCGCCGCGGGCAGCGAACGCAGACTTTCCTCCGCATTCTGGAGCGATTCCTCGAAAAGCGAGGAGAAGCCCTCGGGCAGCTCCGCGGCACAGCGCCGCGCAAGATGCTCCAGTTCGTCGAGACGCTCCACGGCCGCCTCGATCAGACGGGGCGCGCCGTGCAGCGCTGCGCTCAGGAGAGAGTTGACGCGCCCGGCGAGCAGCAGCGGCAGCGCGGCGAGCAGCGTGACGGCGATCAGAGAAGCCAGCAGCGAGGCCGCCTTGCGCGGCATCCCGCGCCGCGCGAGTGCGCGCACCGGACGCTCCAGCGCCGCGGCGAGCGCAAAGGCGGCGAGAAAAGGCGCGAGCATCGGCAGCAAAAACCGCCCGATCAGCCACACGAGGCCGCAGACGGCCGCGAGAAACAACAGCTCCGGCAAATGCTTCGCCCCAGCGCGCATGATACCCTCCCGAAATAACAAGTTCAGCCGCTCCCGCGCGCGGCGCGGGAGCGCTCCTGTTACCTGTTCTTCCCTTTCCGCGGCGCATTCATTCATCTTGCTCGTTTGAGGACGGAGCATGGCCGCATTCATTCCTTCACCCGTCTTTGGACACAGGAATAGAATGGAGCGGAGGTTTGGCTCCATTGGAGGGAAAAAACAATGCTTACCGTTCAGAAATTCGGCGGGAGTTCGCTCGCCGATGCTGAAAAAATACACCGCTGTGCGGAAATCTGCCGGAGAGAAAAGGAAAAGGGCCGCGACGTCGTGATGGTCGTCTCGGCCATGGGAGATACGACAGACGAGCTTCTGGCCCTGGCCTATACCGTTTCGGCGGCGCCGAGCGCGCGAGAGCTCGACGCGCTGCTCAGTACCGGTGAGTGCGTCAGCGCGGCGCTCGCCGCGATCGCGCTCGAGAGCATGGGCTGCCCCGCGCGCTCGCTGAGTGGATGGCAGAGCGGCGTTTTTACCGACGCGGTCCACGGCTCGGCGCGGATCGAGACGCTCACGGCCGCTCGCATCCGCTCGCTTCTCGCTCAGGGGACGATCCCGGTAATCACCGGCTACCAGGGGATCGACAGCTTCGGCGACGTCACCACGCTCGGCCGCGGCGGCTCGGACACCACCGCCGTCGCGCTTGCCGCGGCGCTCTGCGCGGACAATTGCGATATCTATACGGACGTTGCAGGCGTCTATACGGCGGACCCGCGGCTGGTCCCGGAGGCGAGGCCGCTCGAGACGATCGATGTGCGGGATATGCTGCGGCTCAGCTATTCCGGGGCGCAGGTGCTCCACGCAAGTTCGCTTGAGCTTGCGCTCGAGCGCAGCGTGGATCTGAGGGTCCGGGAGGTGAGCGGATCGTGCGCGGATTTGAGCGGATCCGAGGGCGGCACAAGCGTGCGCGTCCTGCAGGAAAAAGACCGGAAACCCTTGGCGGGCCTCGCTTTGGAGGGAGGGACGGTGACGCTCGTCGGGCGAGACGCCTGCGCGGGTTTTGAGCGGGTTTTGAGCGGATTGCGCGAAAACGGCATCCGCGTGCTGCACAGCGCCTGTCTCCGCGACTCCGTGTCCGTCGAGGTGGAGAGGGACGACGCGCTGCGCGCGCTCAGAGCGCTCCATAAGATTCTATTTGAATGAGAGACTGAATTAAAAGCGGCTCCGCAGCCGATCGGCTGCGGAGCCGCTTGCAGGAAAAGGGGTGCTTTTCAATGACAGCGCCCGGCGAAGGCGGCGCGGTTTTCCGCGCTGTCGCCGCGCAGAAGATGCGGCGCGCGCTGTTCGAGCTGCTCGGTGAGCGTGCGCAGCTCCTTCTTCGCCCCGGAGGGGAAGAACAGGCGATGCTTTTTGCCGTCGGCTGTGCCGAGCACGAGCATACGGGCGAGGAGGAACGACTCGGAGGGGAAGGGCCTGTCGTAGCACCAAACGAGATCGCCCCAGGCGGCGGCGAGCGCGTTGCGCCAGCCGAAGACAAAACGCTTTCCCAATCTCAGGCGGTCGCCGGCGAGAAGGATCGTCTCGTCGGCGTCCAGCTCGTCCGCCGCGGCGTACAGCACGTCCGCATCCTCGAGGCGTACAAGCGCGTTGGCCGCCGAGGAGAGGCGCAGCAGCAGCGGCAGGAGCAAGAGAAGGAAGACGAGGAAGAAGACCGCGGCGAGCACGAGGAGCCCGACGCGAAGCGTGGCCGCGGGACGCGGCGGCTCGCCGTCAAAGAAACAATAACGGCCGAAGTTCGCCTCGAAGACCTCTTCGCTCATCTCGAAGATCTCGCAGAAGGTGTCCCTGACCTCCCGGGGGATCTCGGCGCAGACACCGGAGACGCGGAAGGGAAGGCTCACAGAGCTGTATCCGTCCCAGACGTCGCGCTGGGCCGAGAGGTGCGAGAACTGCGCCTCGGTCAGGCAGACGATGCAGAACACATGATCGGAGTTCTCGGCCGCATAGTAGGCCATTCCGCTCTTCTCGTCGCGGTGAAGAGGCTCGCTGAGGCTGAGGATGTCGACGTAGACCGGGCTGCCGGGCGCGACCTCCCGGCTGTTGAAAATCAGGCTTTCCGCCTCCGTCTGCGGCAGGTCCGCAGGACGCAGCGCCAGGACAAGAAAGACCACGGCCGCAAGCAGGGCCAGCACGGCTGCGAGCGGAAGGCCCCAGCCGAGGCCGATATAGCTGCGGATGCTTCTCTTGGCTTCCATCGCCGGATACCGCTCCTCCCTTTTCGTTCGTAATGACAACACTATACCTTTTCCGGAACAAAAAAACAAGCACCCAGTTGCGGGCGCCTGCGGGGGAAAAAAGATTTAAGAAATACAGGGGGCGGGGGCGGATGGGGACCGCCCCCGCGGCGCGCGTCCGACGGCGCACGAAAGGGCGATCCGTGAATCGCCCCTTCGGCACGGCGGGACCTTGATCGCGTCAGGGGATCGCGCTGTAATCCACCATGTCCAGAACGGCGTCGAGTTCCGGATCGGTCAATCCGTTGAGCTGGAGGATATGCAGCGTGACGAAGGAGTTTTCCAGATAGACGTAGGCGTACAGGTCCGCGTCCTTCCGCAGGACCGTGAGCTCCGTCCCATCCGGCGCGGTGTGGCTTCTGACCGTAAAGGCGTCGATATCCTCGACCTCTTTGCGGATCTCAAAGCCGCTCGAGAGCGTTCCGTAAGGGGAATTGTAGAGGTAGCAGGATGTGCCGGTGTTCGTCCTGTTCTCCGTGGTATAGAAGCTGACGGCGAAGGTGCCTTCGTCGAAATAGTAGAACTTGTCGTAGCCGGTTGGCTCCGTGCGGAAGAAGCTCCCGCCGCCGGCACATATTTCATTGACCCTCGCGGTGATCTCCGCTCCGGAATAACCCGTCGTATCATCGCCATAGTTCTGCCACATCAGCGTGCGCTGATGCCGCAGCTTCAGCCCGTAGCCGGCAGCAATGCTCTCCAATTTGTCAGCCATTGCCTGGGTATATACATGATACGGATAGTCATACCCGCCGAACCCTTTGGCTCTGGCCTCCAAATAAGCTTCAGACGCTTTGAAGTCCTCCGCGGAAACCGTGCGCCGTTCGATCTCGTTTTCGCTGCTGCTGTCACGATAGAAAATCATGGTATATGTTCCGTCTGCGTTTTCTTCTACAGTGGATGAACTTGTGTTTTCCGGCGCCTTGCAGCTTTCGGGCTCGTAAATGCCGTTTTCTTTGCTCCAGGCGGTCCATTCCGCCCAGGCTTTGGCGGAGTTGTCGATCTTCGCGCGGACGCCGTCGTCCATTTCCTCCGGCACGGCCTGCGGCTGGGTAAAGGACACATAGCCTCCCTGACGGTCCCCGGCGGACGCGAGGCGCCCGTTCGGAATCAGCAGCGCCTTGATCCCAAACAGATCGGCCGCATAGGCCGCGGCTCCCAGCATCAGGATCAGCGCGGCGGCAAGGGCAAACGAAACGATCCTTTTCTTTCTCATGTGAACGATCCTTTCCGGGCTTTCCCGTATGGCGTCCGGACAATAGACCGCCGCCTCGCTGATATAATCGTCAGCCAGGTTGTCGAGCATCAGGGCGATCGTCTCCCGCTTCCTCCTTTTTGCTTCCGCATGTGCGGGTGATAATGAAAAAGCCCTCTCCCTGCAGCGCATGTGCACCTATGCCGCAGGAAAAGGGCATGAAAAAAGCCGGGGA
>CAMVJF010000067.1 GCA_947167725.1 uncultured Clostridia bacterium
AGATCCAGTCCAAGGTTGAGACCGCCGGCATCGAGATCCTCGAGGCCCGCATCACCTACCTCGCCTACGCGCCCGAGATCGCGGCCGTCATGCTGCAGCGCCAGCAGGCCCGCGCCATCATCGACGCGCGCAAGATGATCGTCGACGGCGCGGTGGGCATGGTCGAGATGGCGCTCGAGCGCCTGAGCGAGAAGAACACCGTCCAGCTCGACGAGGAGCGCAAGGCGGCGATGGTCTCGAACCTTCTTGTCGTGCTCTGCGGCAACAAGGACGCCCAGCCCGTTGTGAACTCCGGCAGCCTGTACTGATATGGCCGACAACGCCAAGAAGCAGGTCCCGCTGCGCCTCTCGCCCAGGCTCTACGACGCGATCGCGTCCTGGGCGGAGGACGACTTCCGCTCGATCAACGGACAGATCGAGTACCTGCTGAACGAATGCGTCCGCCAGCGCAAGAAGAACGGCAAATACGTCTCGGACGAGCTCGACGTCCCGCCCGAGCTGGATATCTGACAGGAGGTCCCTATGGACGGCATTTCAAGCGTTTCTTCGCTCACCATGGCGGGGATCGGCATGAGCATCGTCCTCTCGCTCGCCGCGGTGATCCTGAGCTTTCTCTACGGCCGCAAAAAGCTCGGCGGGCCGCTGAGCAGCTACTTCGTCGGCTTCGGCGTGTTCATCCTCTTCGCGCTCGTGCTCGAGTCGACGGTGCACAATCTGATCGTCGCCACGCCCGTCGGGCAGAAGATCTGGGGAAACACATGGCTATACGCGCTCTACGGCGGCGCGGCGGCGGCGCTGTTTGAGGAGACCGGCCGCATCTTCGCGGCAAAGACCTTCCTGCGCAAACGGAACGACCCCGTCAACGCCTATATGTACGGCGCTGGCCACGGCGGCGTGGAGGCGCTCTTCGTCGGCGTGACCACGGGTGTCAGCAATCTTTCGCTCGCCGCCATGATCAACAGCGGCAAAGCCGCCGATCTGCTCGCGCCGCTCTCCGGCGCGCAGTACGACTCGGCGCTCGAGCAACTCCGCGCCCTCGGCGGGGAGAGCGCGCCCTTCTTCCTCGCGGGCTATGAGCGCGTGCTCGCCCTCGCGGTCCATATCTGCCTCTCGCTGCTCCTCTTCCGCGCTCTGCGCGAGCGCAGGGCGGGGCTCGTCGTGCTCTGCTACGGGCTTCACTTCGCGCTTGACGCACTGATCGTCGTAATCAGCCGGAAGCTCGGCATTATCGCGGCGGAGGCCTTCCTCACGGTCTTCGTGCTGTTCGTCGTGCTGCTGACGGCGAAGCTCGCGCCCCTCCCCAAGACAGAGGAGGAAGCGGCATGAACACAAAGCCGCGCATCGTCGACTATGTCCTTCTCGGCCTGGCCGTGCTGTGCTTTCTCTTCACGCTGATCTTCGTGATCGTGAAGTATCCCTCGCTGCCCGACCTGCTGCCGAGCCACTACAACTTCCGCGGCGAGATCGACGGCTGGAGCGCCAAGAGCGGCGTCGCTTTCTTCCCGCCGATCATCGGCTTCATCATGCTCGCCATCCTCGGCCCGATCCAGTTTTTCCCGCAGGTCTGGAACAACACGCAGGGCGTTCCGGCCTATAAGCTGCCGCGCGTCATTCGCTCGACGCGGACGGGCCTGTGCGCGATGCTCTTTCTCTCGGAGCTCTTCTTTCTGCTGGTCCTGGTCTATACCGTCCGTCTCTCGCCGCTGCCCGGCTTCGTCACGGCGCTGTATATGGGCGCTCTCATGGCGGACATCGTCTATATCTTTGTGCAGACCTTTCGGAAATAAGCCTCATGGACGCAGCGCGCGGACCGCTCAAAGCGGTCCGCGCGTTTTTTTCGAGAATATGTAAAGTGTGCTTGACATATCGTGAAATGTGTGCTATGCTGTGCATGTAAAGCAAACTTTACAAGGAGGCGTGTATATGAAGAATCGGATCGAGGAGATCCGAAAGAGCAAGGGCATCCGGCAGGAGGACTTCGCGCGGGCGATGGGCGTCTCGCGCCAGACGATCAGCTCGCTCGAGACGGGACGCTACAACCCCTCGGTCTTTCTGGCCTACAGGATCGCCCGCTATTTCGGCATGACGATCGAAGAGGTCTTTCTCTTCGAGGAAAGTGAGGACGCGAAATGAACAACAACCGAAGACTCATATTCTCCGCAGTGGAGATCGTCTTGGGCGCGGCGCTTGTGCTGGGCGTCAGGCTCACGGGCGGCGACAGCCTCTGGCTCGGCATGGGCGGCGCTCTCATCGCCGTTGCGGCGCTCCAGTTGGTTTTTGGGCTGCGCTACCGAGCGGACGCAGACTATCGCGAGAAGGTCGACGTGGAGGCGAGGGACGAGCGCAGCGCTTTCCTGCGCGCACGGGCATGGGCCTGGGCGGGATACGGCTCTGTGTTCGTCGGCGGGATCGCGACGATCGTCTTTATGATCCTCGGCCGCGAGGAGCTCTTCACCCTGTGCGGCAGCGGCGTGTGCCTGATCATGGTGCTCTACTGGATCTCGTTCCTGGTCCTGAAAAAGAAATACTGACCCCCGAAAACGGAAGAGAGGCCGCACCGGCGGCCTCTCTTTTTTTGTATTATTCGGCGTATTCGACCGCGATCCGGCACAGCAGCGCCTCGTGCGCGCAGCCGCGGCGGAAGAACACCGGCGGAAAGCCCATCGGGGCCGCCACCGTCGCCTCTCCTTTTCCGTACGCCGCGCCGCTCCAGAGATGCACCCACTCGCCTTCGGGCAGGTACAGCGTCCGCGCAGACGCGCCGCTCTCCACGACCGGGGCGACGAGCAGCTCCTCGCCGAGGAGATAGCTGTAGTTGCCGCGCTCCCAGGCGCGATCGTCCTCCGGGCAGTCGAGGAACAGCGGCCGCATGACCGGGACGCCCGTCTCGGCGCAGAGGCGCACGCACTCGCGCATATAGGGCAGCAGCGCCGTATGCAGCCTCGTCAGCCGGGCGGCCGCGGCGATGATCCCGTCGTCGGAATAGAGCTGGACGTTGTCGTCCGGGCGGTTGCCCTCGTGGGTGCGCATGACGGGCGTGAAGCAGGCGAACTCGAGCCAGCGCAGCAGCAGCTCGCGGCTGCGCTTCATGCCGAAGAGCGTCGTGTAGCCGCCCGCGTCGCAGGTGTGCAGGCCGCAGCCGCTCATGCCGAGCGTCAGCGCCGCCGTTACGACCGAAGGCAGTCCGTCGTCCTCGCTCCAGTCGACGTTCTGGTCGCCCGCCCACATGAGCGTGGAATAGCGCTGGCTGCCCGCCGCGCCGGCGCGCATGAAGAACACGCAGTCGCCCAGCAGCCCCGCCTCCTCGACCGCCTCCCGGCAGCATCTGGCCCAGAGCATCGGCCAGGCGTTGTGCAGCGCAAGACCGCTCCCGCCGCAGCAGACCGCGTCCGCGGGCAGGTACTCGCCGAAGTCGGCCATCCAGCCGCGAAAGCCGAGGCCGATGAGGTTCGTCTTGATGACGCTCTTGTACCAGGCGAAGGCCTCCGCCATCGTGAGGTCCACGACGCCGCAGTCGTATTCGCCGAAGTCGAAGAGATAGTCCTCTCCGGCGCGGTTCCTGACAAAATAGCCCTTGTCGCGCGCCTCGGCAAAGAGGACGCCGCCCTCGACGAGGTAGGGGTTGATATAGCCCATCCAGCGCGTGTCGGGATCGGAGGCGATCACGGCGTCGAGGCCGGGATACATCTCACGATTCCAGCGCCAGTCCCACTGCAGGCGCTTGCCGAAGGAAGTGAGGCGCTTGCCCTCCCAGTCCTGGATCCAGACCGCGGAGACGTCCATGCCGCCCCGTCGGCACTTGTCCAGCAGCCCCGTCACGCGCTCGGTGCCGCCCTGCGCGCCGAGCCAGACGCCGCGCATCGCCCAGTCGGGCAGCGCGATCTGGCGCCCCAGCATCGCCGTGAGCTTTCCCAGCAGCGCGCGACAGCTCTCCGCCGCGCCGAGCACGAGCGAGAGCTCCGTCGACCAGAGCGCGATCTCGTGGAAGCGTGCGTCGCGGAAGTCGAGCTCGCTGTACTCGTAGTTTTCCAGATGCGCGAAGTAGAGGCGCGAGGAGACGAAGGTCGGCTGCGGGAAAAAGGTCGTGTGGTAGTCTCCGCCGCCCCCGTCGCTGCAGTCTGCGAGGCGCGTGATCTCGGTGAGCTTGTTGCGGCCCACGCCCTGCTCGCGCGTCCAGATCGGGAAGAGCTTCCCGCGCAGGTCGAGACAGGAGAACTGCTCGCCGCCGCCGGTGACGTGTTCGCCCGCCTCGGCGGCGATGCGCAGGAATAGACGGTTGAAGCCCGCCGTCTCCGCATGTCCGCGCAGACGGACAAGGCCTTCGTCCTCGGTGATCTCGATCAGATAGTCGCCGCCCGCCGGGCAGGAGAAGCGCAGCAGGTTCCCCTCGCAGGAGACGAAGCGCAGCGCATAGCGCTCGGACACGCGGTCGGCGATATCGAAGTTGCCGCGGTACATGTTGATGCTCTCCTCCCCTTTTCCGAGGAAGAGAGCCGGGGCGTCCGGCGTATGGGAGAAAAGGCTTTTCCCGTCGAGGAAAAGCCGGAAGGAGACGGAACCGTGTTCGATCTTGAGCATGACTGACCTCTATTCTCTAAAACATATCCTCACTCGTTGTACCACGCGTCGCCGTCTTCCGCTACGGCGTCGGCGGTGAGGGGCTTGAAAACAGGCTCGATGTGCAGGCTCAGCAGCAGGCAGACGAAGCCCGGCAGGATCGGAGCGATCTGCGGCACGAGCCGCACGGCGAGTCCGAAGGCGCCGAGCTCAAGCGTCATCAGCAGCGTCGCTCCGATATGCCGCAGCGCAAGATAGCCGCAGTATTTCAGCGTGCCGCCCACCGTGTTGGAAAAGCGCGAGACAAAGGCGAAGAGCCAGGGGAAGAGCGCGAGCGGAAAGACCATCAGCACCTTCCCGACCGTGCCGAGAAGCGAAGCGCCGTTCCCGCTCATCGCGCCGAAGGCCCAGATGCCCGCCGCGAAGAGCGCCTCGACGGCAAGGAGGATCAGCCAGAGCAGCGTGCTCTGGCGAAAGTCCCGGCGAAAGGCGGTGAAAAAGCTCTTCGTCAGATCGCCGCGCTCGTGACGGATGCACTTGACCACGGAGTAATACAGCGCCGCCGAGGCTGCGCCGAGCGTCAGGACCGGCAGCGAGCAGAGCAGCCACAAAAGCCCCGCGAAGATGACGTCGAGCACCGCCGCCAGCACGGCGCCGATCCGTGATCCCGATCGTTTCATGTTCTGTCCCCTCCCCGCGGCAGTTCGCATTCTCGGCGCGTACGGGCCGCACCGGCCATAGTGTAATGCACGCCGCAGGCAAAGTCAACGCAGAATTGATCGGCAAAGAAAGAAAGCGGGGAGAACGCGATGCGTCTCCCCGCCCTGCTTCCTCCGTAATCAAAGCTCAGAACCTGCATACCTCGAAGCCGTACATGTCCGCCAGCGCCTCGAGCGCGGCGGCGCAGCGGCCCCTGATGACGACGAAATGCGGCTCAAAGCCCGCCTTCACGCTCTTTTCCACGATTTCGCGCGCGGGATTGTCGGTCTTGACGACGATTGAGGTGCCGAGGAACTGTTTGGGCTTGTCGAGCACCTCGCCCTCGAGGAGGAAAAAGCGGAAACCGCCGTCCGGCTCGCGGCCGATGCGGAAGACCGTCGCCTCCGGGAAAGCCTCGCAGCCGAAGTCCATCGCCGGGCCGATCTTGCGGTTGGGCTGAACGCCCACGACCGCGCCGGTGTCGCGCCGCGCCAGTGAGCAGGCGGCCGCGCCGCAGTGCCAGAAGGTGATCGTATTCTCGCCCTCGTCGAGCGAGACGGGGTCGCCGAAGAAGACCGGTTCGCCCGAGAGCTGCATGCCGATCCACATCGACAGCGCCCCGTAGACGTCGGCCTCACAGGCGGCGGCCACGCCCTCGTCGCACAGCATGGAGAGCACCGTGCACACCGGAGTGCCGAAGGCCGTGAAGAAATCGGGCCAGCAGCGCGAGGCGAGCGCGCCGATGCCGTGCTCGCGCACATAATCGCTGTATGCCTTGAGGAGCCGCGCGTGGTCAAGTCGGTTCTTTTCCGGCGTCCCGTCGAAGCCGCGGGTCATCCGCGCGGTCTTTTTCAGGTATTCGGCGCACTCCTCGTCCGAGCAGCTTCTTGCTTTCTCGATCAGCTCGCGCGCCTCGATGGCCTCGAGCTCGACGCCGAAGACGTTCATCAGCTCGCTGTCGAGCGCGCGGCCGAAGCCGAAGCCCTGGGGCGTCTGACCGATGGCGGACATCTTCAGGCTGCGCATCGCCTTTTTGAGCGAGGCGGCCTTGACCGCGGCGTCGATCGCGTCCTTCACGCGCTCCTCCTCGGGGGAGCCGAAGGCATAGGCAAAGCTGCGATCGTCGAAGGCGCGCAGCGTGTTGGCCGCGCTGTATGCGCCGGTCAGCGAGTTGAGACGCAGGCGGCCGCCGTCGACGACGGGCTCGCGCAGCGTCCAGAGAAGCACCGGGCAGTCAAAGCGGCGGAGCACCTCGGACATGTAGGCGGCGTTGGCAAAGGTGAGATTCTGGAATACGATGAGATCAGGCGTGACGCCCTCGAGAAAGGCGCGCAGATCGTCAAGCGACAGCAGCATTTTCCCGGGCACGACGAAGCGCTCGTCGATGCTCTTCAAAAGCGAGACAGACAGATCAAGCTGGCGCTGCGCGCTCTCGAGATGGAAGGTCGGCACGCCGACCGGAACGTAAACGGGAGTAAAGCTCTTCATGGATATCCTCCGAGCGAATTAATAAACTGCGTGAAATATCATAGCCTCGATTGGCGGCGATGTCAACAGGAAAGAAGAAAAAGATTCTCCGGATTCCCATGCTCACGCCTTGACAAAGAGAGGCGCGGGGATTACAATTCATTTTAGTTAGACCTTTTAATCAAATTAGGAGGAAACTGCATTGAACAAGGATCTGAAAGAAATCTGCAAGGATATCCGCTGCGATATCATGACCTGCATCGGCCACCTCGGTGTCGGTCACATCGGCGGCTGCCTCTCCATCGTGGAGCTGCTCGCCGTTCTGTACTTTGAGGAGATGAACATCGACCCCGCCGAGCCGAAGAAGGCCGGGCGCGACCGCTTCATCTGCTCCAAGGGTCACGCCGGCCCCGCCGTCTACGCGGCGCTGGCCAACCGCGGCTACTTCGGCAAGGACGAGCTGCTGACCCTCAACCAGGGCGGCACCCGCCTGCCCAGCCACTGCGACATGAACCTCACCACCGGCATCGACATGACCACCGGCTCCCTCGGCCAGGGCTTCTCCTGCGCCGTGGGCGTCGCGCTGGGCTCGAAGCTGGAGAACGACGGCGCGACGATCTACGCCCTCGTGGGCGACGGTGAATCCCAGGAGGGCCAGGTCTGGGAGGCGGCCATGTTCGCCGCCGCCAAGAAGCTCGGCAACCTCGTCGGCTTCACCGACTACAACAAGCTCCAGATCGACGACTCGGTCGCGAAGGTCAACGACATCGCGCCCCTCGCCGATAAGTGGAGAGCCTTCGGCTGGAATGTCATCGACGTGGAGGACGGCAACGACACCGCGCAGATCTCCGCCGCCGTAAAGCAGGCCAAGGCCAACCGCGGCACCGACAGGCCGACCATGGTCATCCTCAACACCGTCAAGGGCAAGGGCGTGCGCTGGATCGAGGAGCTCGGCGCCGCCAATCACAACACCAACATCAGCGAAGAGCAGGCCGCGGCCGCCATCGCGGAGATCAGGGGGTAAGAGAACATGGAAATGAGAGCTGTTTACGCCGAATGTCTTGCGAAGTTCATGGAGCAGGACAAGCACGTCGTCGTGCTCGACGCCGATCTGGCCAAGGCCAGCGGCACCCGCAAGCTGTACGATCAGTTTCCCGGGCAGATGTTTGACTGCGGCGTGGCCGAGCAGAACATGGCCTCCATTGCCGCGGGTCTGTCGAGCTACGGCTTCAAGCCCTGGATCGAGAGCTTCACGCCCTTTGCGACCCGCCGCATCTGCGACCAGAT
>CAMVJF010000068.1 GCA_947167725.1 uncultured Clostridia bacterium
CGCTGCCGTTCCACAGATGCACGGCCACATGGGGATACTCCGAGCGAAAGCCCGCGATCCAGCGCGCCAGGAGATACGGCGCCCGCCCCTCGACCAGACTGATGTTGAGATCGCCCGAAAGGCCGTCCATCGAATGGATCTCCTGCTGCGTCTGCTCGGAGAGCTCCAGAAGCTGCCTGGCGCGGCGATACAGGAGCGATCCGGCTTCGGTCATGGTCAGGCGCCGCTTACCGCGGATAAAGAGCTGCACGCCGAGCTCTTCCTCCAGCCCCTTGATCTGGCTCGAGAGCGGCGGCTGGCTCATATTCAGCCGCTCCGCGGCGCGCGTGAAGTTCAGTTCCTCGGCAACGACCGTGAAATAGTGCAGCGAACGCAGGTCCATTTCCATCGCCCTTTCTGCTTTGTGTTTTTATACGAACAATTATACTGGAAGCGGGGAAAAACCGCAAGCGTCTTACGTCCCGCTCGCGCCATAGTTGGACAGCACGCGGGCGGAGGGGTCGGAAACGCGGCAGCCCTCCCAGTCCGGGTTCGGCATCCAGAAGTCGGCGATCATTTCCGCCTGGCCGGGGTAATGCTTCTCAAAAAGGTCGCGGTAGAGCAGGCTCTCCTTTGTGAAAGGCGGGCGGTACGAATAGCGCGCGCAGCCCTCCCGGAAGGCCTCGTCGCTGTAGACGGTCTCGGCGTAGGCCTTCAGATCGTCCACCATCGAGTGCCCGACCGCGTCGGAAAAGGCCGCCTTCTGCCGCCACAGGATCTCGTCGGGCAGGATACGGTCCTTTTCAAAGGCATGGCGCAGCAGATATTTCCCCATGTTGTAGCGATTGAGCTTCAGCTCCGGGTCGATGCGCATGACCGTGCGCACGAAATCGAGATCGCCGAAGGGCACGCGCGCCTCGAGAGAGTTGACGGAGATGCAGCGGTCGGCCCGCAGCACGTCGTACATGTGCAGCTCGTCGATCCGCTTTTTGCTCTCGCGCTGAAAGGCCTCCGCCGAGGGGGCGAAGTCGGTGTACTTGTAGCCGAAGAGCTCGTCGGAGATCTCGCCCGTGAGCAGAACGCGCACGTCGCTCGTCTCATGGATGGCCCTGCAGCAGAGATACATGCCGAGGCTCGCACGGATCGTCGTGATATCCCAGGTCCCCAGCAGGCGGATCACCTCGTCGAGCGCGCCGAGCACGTCCTCGCGCGTCATGCGGAAGGCCGTGTGCTCCGCGCCGATGTAGTCCGCGGCGATCTGCGCGTATTTGAGGTCGATCGGGTCGAGGTCCATGCCGATGGCGAAGGTCCGGATCTTCCGGCCCAGCAGCTTTGACGAGATGGCGCATACGAGGCTCGAATCCAGACCGCCGGAGAGCAGAAAGCCCCGCGGCGCGTCCGCGTCGAGGCGCTTTTCCACGCCTGCGATCAGCTTCTCGCGGATCGCGGCGCACACGCTCTCCAGATCGTCGGGCGAGTACGAATCCACCGTGGTCAGATCGGCGTAGCGCACGAAACGCGCGCCGTCGTAGTAGTGTCCCGGCGGGAAGGGAAGGATCCTCGCGCACAGTCCCATGAGGTTCTGCGCCTCGCTGGCGAAGGCGATGGAGCCGTCGTCGAGATAGCCGTAGTACAGCGGCCGGATGCCGATGGGATCGCGCGCGGCGACGAGGACGTCCCGTTCGCCGTCATAGAGGATCAGCGCGAACTCCGCGTCGAGCCGCTCGAACATCCCCAGCCCGTATTCCTCATAGAGCGGGAGCAGCAGCTCGCAGTCCGAGCCGCTCCGGAAGCGGTAGCCCTTCGCCTCCAGCTCCCGGCGCTGCGCCCGCCAGCCGTAGAGCTCGCCGTTGCAGACGAGCTTGTTCCTCCCCAGCGAGAAGGGCTGCATGCCCTCGTCGTGCAGACCCATGATCGCGAGGCGGTGGAAGCACAAAAGGCCGCGGCCCGCGCTTTCGATGCGCGTGTCGTCGGGACCGCGCGATTTCGTCCGATCAAAATACGGCCGGATCTCCGCCGCGGAATAGCGCGGAGAGAGGAAACCCATCACACAACACATGAAAAATGCACCTCCGAATGATTTTCGCAGCCGGTCCTTGTCCCAAAAGGACGGATCAGCTGCGCATCCGTGGTGCCACCTTTTTTACCGCCGAAGCGGTCGCTCGTCGGGGTCGATCAACCCTCTGCCCCGGTAACGCAGGGCCTGCGTCGCCCCTACTGGCCCGGAAGGGGCGTTCGGTTTGCGGCTCCGGAGTGTTCCCGTTCGAAGGCGCCCGTGCCGGGCTCGCACCCTCCCCGGCTCGCTGCGACGGCATTCCCTCGCGGCCTGTCTCCATCCAAGCTTTTCGCCTGTATCGATATCCGAAGCATAGCACAGCCGGGCCGAAAAGAATAATACCGAACACGCGGGCATTACCATACGAAAAAGCTATGATGAGCCGCTCATATATACTCCCGGGCGTTGAAGCGATCGGCGGGCTGTGCTACAATTCTCCCTGTGAATATGAAGCGGGGAGGAAATGACCATGTGCGGGATCGTTGGCTATACGGGCAGCGAGCAGGCGGCGCCCATTCTGCTGGACGGGCTGGAGCGTCTGGAATATCGAGGCTACGACTCGGCCGGGATCGCGGTGCTCTCGCCCCAAAAAGGGCTGCAGGTCCGCAAGGCGAAGGGCCGGCTGAAGGTCCTCAACGCGCTGACGGACGGCGGGAAGAGCCTCGAGGGCGTGATCGGCATCGGCCACACGCGCTGGGCCACCCACGGCGAGCCCAACGACGTCAACTCCCATCCGCACCTCAGCGAGGACGAACGGATCGCCGTCGTGCACAACGGCATCATCGAAAACTATATTGAGCTCAAGAGCTTCCTGATTTCCACGGGCGTCACCTTCCGCTCCGAGACGGACACCGAGGTCGTGGCGCAGCTGCTGGGTTACTATTACCGGCGCTGCGGCAATATCCTCGATGCGGTCTGGCGCGTGCTCGACCGCATCGAGGGCGCCTACGCGCTCGGCATCCTCTGTGCCGACCTGCCCGACAGCTTTATCGCCGCGCGCAAGGACGCGCCGCTGCTGCTCGGCTACGGAAAGGGCTGCAGCTTCATTGCCTCCGACGTGACCGCGATGCTCCGCCACACGCGCGAGGTCTCCTATATGGAGGACGGCGAGGTCGCCGTCGTATCGCCCGAGAAGATCACCGTCTACAACGCCCTCGGCGCGGAGGTCGTCAAGGAGCGCCACATCGTCGACTGGGACGTCGGCGACGCGGAAAAGGGAGGCTACGCGCACTTCATGTTCAAGGAGATCATGGAGCAGCCCGAGGCCATCCGCAAGACCGTCTCGCCGCGCATACGCGACCGGCGCATCGTCTTCGACGAGCTGAAAATGAGCGGGGAGGAGCTTCGGAGCTTCAACAAGCTCTACATCGTCGCCTGCGGCTCGAGCTATCACGTGGGCATGGTGGGCAAATACAACCTCGAGCGGCTGCTACGGATGCAGGTCGACATCGCCCTGGCCTCGGAGTTCCGCTACGCCGAGCCGCTCGTGGACGAGAAGACGCTCGTCATCGTCATCAGCCAGTCGGGCGAGACGCTCGACACGATGGCCGCGCTGCGCAAGGCCAAGAGCCTCGGCGGGCGTATCCTCTCGATCGTCAATGTCGTCGGCAGCTCGATCGCCCGTGAGAGCGACGACGTGCTCTATACCTGGGCCGGACCGGAGATCGCCGTCGCCACGACGAAGGCGTACAGCACGCAGCTGGTGCTGCTGGACATGTTCGGCATCTACCTGGCAAAGCTCCGCGGCACACTGAGCGCGGATGCCTATGACGAACTGATCGGCGAGTTGCTGGCGCTCCCGGCAAAGATGGAGAGCGTGCTGGAGAACACCGAGACGATCAAGTATCTCGCCTCCCGCTCCTTTAACCGCGACTCGATCTTCTTCATCGGCCGCAATCTCGACTACGCCCTCGGCCTCGAGGGGAGCCTCAAGCTCAAGGAGATCTCCTATGTTCACTGCGAGGCCTACGCCGCGGGCGAGCTCAAGCACGGCACGATCTCGCTGATCGTGGACGGGACGCTGGTCGTGGCGCTGTGCACCTATAAGGCGCTCTTCGACAAGAGCCTCTCGAACATCGTTGAGGTCAAGTCCCGCGGGGCCGACGTGATCGCGCTGACGGAGGAGAGCACGGCCGACGCGCTCTCAAAGACCGTCTCCAACATCCTCACGATCCCCGACACGCACCCGATCTTCACGCCCTCGCTCGGCGTCGTGCCGCTGCAGATCTTCGCCTACTACGTCGCGCTGCAGCGCGGCTGCGACATCGACAAGCCGCGCAACCTCGCCAAGAGCGTCACCGTGGAATGATACGTTTTTCCTATAAAAGAGCATGCAAACAACATATTTCCCTGCGCTTCGCCGCTGTGCTATGCTAATGGACGGCAAGGAGAGCACGGGATCACGAAGGGCTGCCGTATCGAAACAATATACGGCAGCCCGCCGCTTTTTGAAGGAGGAAGATTGATGAGTAGCGTACCGGAGCTGTTCGGCAGCATGGTATTTGACGACAAGGTCATGCGCGCGAGACTGTCGGCGGAGGTCTACGACAGCCTGCGCGATACGATTCGAAAAGGGAAAAAGCTGGATCTCTCCGTCGCGAACGCGGTTGCCGACGCGATGTGCGCCTGGGCCGTGGAAAACGGGGCGACGCATTTCACGCACTGGTTCCAGCCGCTGACGGGCATCACGGCCGAGAAGCACGACGGCTTTATTTCTCCGGCGCCGGACAGCCACGTGCTGATGAAGTTCTCCGGCAGGGCGTTGATCCAGGGCGAGCCGGACGCCTCCTCCTTCCCCTCCGGCGGCCTGCGCGCGACGTTCGAGGCGCGCGGCTACACGGCCTGGGATCCGACCTCCTACGCCTTCATCAAGGAAAAGACGCTGTGCATCCCCACGGCCTTCTGCTCCTACGGCGGCGAGGCGCTTGACAAGAAAACGCCGCTGCTGCGTTCGATGGAGGCGCTGAACAGCCAGGCGCTGCGTATCCTGCGGCTGTTCGGCAACGCCGACGTGCAGCGTGTGGTGCCGAACGTCGGTCCGGAGCAGGAGTATTTCCTGATCGACCGCGAGATGTACCTCAAGCGCAAGGATCTGATCTATACCGGCCGCACGCTCTTCGGCGCGAAGCCTCCCAAAGGGCAGGAACTGGAGGACCACTACTTCGGTGCGATCAAGCCTCGCGTGAAGGCCTTTATGGAGGATCTCGACGAGGAGCTCTGGAAGCTCGGCGTTTACGCCAAGACCGAGCACAACGAGGTCGCGCCCTGCCAGCATGAGCTCGCGCCGATCTTCACCGTGACCAACGTCGCGGCGGATCACAACCAGCTCACCATGGAGATCATGAAGAAGGTTGCCCGCCGGCATGGCCTCGTGTGCCTGCTGCATGAAAAGCCCTTTGCGGGCGTCAACGGCAGCGGCAAGCACAACAACTGGTCCATGTCCACCGACACGGGCCTGAACCTGCTTTCCCCGGGCGAGACGCCCTATGAGAACGCGCAGTTCCTGCTCTTCCTCGTCGCGGTGATCAAGGCCGTCGACGAGTATCAGGGCCTGCTTCGGCTCGGCGTGGCCTCGGCCGGAAACGATCACCGTCTCGGCGCCAACGAGGCCCCGCCCGCCGTGATCTCAGTCTTCCTCGGCGACGAGCTGAGCGCGGTACTGGAAGCCATCGAGACGGACAGCCCCTATACCGGTACCGAGAAGCGCCGTCTGCGCCTGGGGACCGATGTGCTGCCGCGCTTCAACCGCGACACGACCGACCGCAACCGCACCTCGCCCTTTGCCTTCACGGGCAACAAGTTCGAGTTCCGCATGGTCGGCTCGAGCGACTCGATCTCCTGCGCGAACATCATGATCAACGCCGCCGTCGCGGAGGCGCTGCGGCAATTCGCCGACCGGCTCGAGGGCGCGGAGGACTTCGACGCGGCGCTGCACGAGCTGATCCGCGAGAATATCGCCGCCCACAAGCGGATCATCTTCAACGGCAACGGCTACGACGACGCCTGGATCAAAGAGGCGACGGAGGTCCGAGGCCTGCTGAACCTGCGTACGACGCCGGACGCGCTGCAGATGGTGCTCCACCCGGAGAACATCGGGATGCTGGTGCGCCACGGGATCTTTTCCGAGGCGGAGATCCGCTCGCGCTACGAGATCACGCTGGAGAACTATGTGCGCACGGTGCGCATCGAGGCGCTGACGATGCTGGACATGGCGCGACGGGAGATCCTCCCGGCGCTGCGTCGCTATCGCGGCGAGCTCGCCTCCTCCTACGGCGCGGCGAAGCAGCTCGTCCCCGTGCTGCCCTGCCGCAGCGACGTCAAGCTGATCACGCGCCTGACGAGCCTGATCGACGCGATCGACGAGTCGACCGAGGCGCTCGCGAGCTTCGTCGCGGCGATCGGAGGCGACGTGAGCGAGGAGGCCTTCTTCATCCGCGACAAGGTCCTGGACGCCATGGCCGCCCTCCGCAAAGTCTGCGACGAGGCCGAGACGATCACGGCTGCGGAATACTGGCCCTTCCCGACCTACGGCGACCTGCTCTTCGGTGTGTGAGGCGCGAGACAGCGAAATGCCCGCCCGGCTTTTGCCGGGCGGGCATTTCATATCGGGCAGTTCGGCGGCATGCTTTGCGCCGCGCGCTTCCTCCCGGGAGGCCCCGGTTTGTTTCCCGCGGCCGGGGGAAGCGTCACTCGTATTCCACAGTGGCGGGGGGCTTGGAGGTGACGTCGTAAAGCACGCGGTTGACGCCGCGCACCTCGTTGACGATGCGCACCGACACGCGGTCGAGCAGCTCCCAGGGCAGACGGGAGAACTCCGCCGTCATAAAGTCGCTGGTCTGCACGCTGCGCAGCGCGATCGCGTAATCATAGCTGCGGCCGTCGCCCATCACGCCGACCGAGCGCATGTTTGTCAGCGCGGCGAAATACTGGTCGGCGGCGCGGCCGGAGCGGGCCATCTCCTCGCGGAAGATCGCGTCCGCCTCGCGCAGCAGATCGAGCTTTTCCTTCGTGATCTCACCGATCACGCGGATCGCGAGCCCCGGACCGGGGAAGGGCTGGCGGGAAACAAAGGCCTCGCTCAGACCGAGCTCGCGCCCGAGCTCTCTCACCTCGTCCTTGAACAGCAGCCGCAGCGGCTCGAGGATCTCCTTGAAATCCACATAGTCCGGCAGCCCGCCGACGTTGTGGTGGCTTTTTATGACGGCGGCCTCGCCCTTGCCGGATTCGATCACGTCCGGATAGATCGTGCCCTGCACGAGGAAGTCCACCGCGCCGATCCCGCGCGCGGTCTCCTCGAAGACGCGGATGAATTCCTCGCCGATGATCTTCCGCTTGCGCTCCGGCTCGGTGACGCCTGCCAAACGTTTCAGAAAGCGCTCCTCCGCGTTGACGCGGATGAAACGCAGCTCCCGGCGTGAGAAAGCGGCCTCGACCTCGTCGCCCTCGTTCTTGCGCATGAGGCCGTGGTCGACGAACACGCAGGTGAGCTGGTCGCCGATGGCCTCCGACAGCAGCGCCGCGGCCACGGAGGAATCCACGCCGCCGGAGAGGGCCAGCAGCGCCTTCCCGTCCCGGACCTTCGCGCGGATCGCCTCGATCGCCTGCGTCTTGTAATCCGCCATCGTCCAGTCGCCCGCGGCGCGGCAGACGCCGTAGAGGAAGTTGCGCAGCATTTCCCGGCCGCGCTCGGTGTGGTTGACCTCCGGGTGGAACTGCACGCCGTAGAAGCGCCGCGCCTCGTCGCAGATCGCCGCCGTCGGGCAGGCCGCGCTGCGGGC
The DNA here is from genome assembly GCA_947167725.1 of uncultured Clostridia bacterium. Classification (GTDB taxonomy): domain Bacteria; phylum Bacillota; class Clostridia; order Oscillospirales; family Oscillospiraceae; genus Limivicinus. Next base: position 7,813 of record CAMVJF010000068.1, read on the forward strand.
GGCGAGCGAGAAGCCCGCCGGGATCGCGGCCATGTAGTCGCCGTGGCTCATCCAGGTGACGCTCTCCTCTCCGATGCCGGCGAAGAGCGCGCAGG
>CAMVJF010000069.1 GCA_947167725.1 uncultured Clostridia bacterium
TGCTCGGCGGCGGCGTGATGGTGCAGCGCTTCGGCGATCTCGTGCGCGGCCGCAGGAGCACGCCCCAGCGCATCGCCGAGAGCTTCGTCACCCCGACGCTCGCCGCGACGCCGGGCGATCTCAGCCTTGTGATCCCCAAGCGCATCCTCGACGGCATCGTGGAAATGATCTACGCCCTCGACAAGATCGCGCCGGGCACGGCCAACGACGACACGCTGCTCTACGGCGTGGAGGTCAAGTTCTACAACATGGAGGTCGAGATCGACGAGAACCTCGAGACGCTGCACAAGGGCCTGTACGTGATCGGCGACTGCTCCGGCGTGACCCACTCGCTCTCGCACGCCTCGGCCAGCGGCGTGTTCGTCGCGCGCAAAATACTTGATAAGATCCTGAAATAAGCGTATAATCTTACAATAACCCCTATCCCAAAGCATCCCGATCGGAGGAAGCGCATGGCTCGGAGCAGAAAGCAAAACTACATGCACGGCGCGGCCATACTGACCGTAGGCGTGATCATTATGAAATTGCTCGGCTTCATCTACAAGGTGCCCCTCGGCAACATCCTGGGCGACGAGGGCTACTCCATGTTCATCGGAGCTTACAGCATCTATAATATCTTTTTCACGCTCGCGACGGCCGGTCTGCCCGTGGCGCTCTCACGCATGGTGGCGGAGGCGGACGCGCACGGCCGCGTGCGGCAGGAGGAAAAGACCTTCCGCGTCGCGCTCGCGACCTTCGCGGTGATCGGCGTGCTCTTCTCGCTGGTGCTCTTCCTGTTCCCGGACTGGCTCGCGAGGGACTATCTCGAAAACCCGGACGCCGCGATGAGCATCCGCGCCATGGCCCCGGCGATCCTGCTGGTCTGCCTGGTCTCGGCCTACCGCGGCTACTGCCAGGGCAACGGCAACATGATCCCCACGACCGTAGACGAGGTGCTGGAGGTGCTCTTCAAGGTCATTTCCGGTCTGGTGATCGCCTCCATGCTGCTGCGCGCGGGCAAGGGCCTGCCCATCGGCTCGGCGGGCGCGATCCTCGGCGTGTCGATCGGCTCGGTGGTCTCGCTGGCCTATATGATCTGCTACAAGCATCGCCACTACCGTGACCTCTCCGCGCCCTATACCGCGGGCGTGGTCGAGCCGGGAGAGCCGGGCGGGGAGGAGACGACCGACTCCTCACTGAAGATCGTGCGCGATTTGCTCGCGATCGGCATACCGATCGCGCTCGGCGCCTGCATCATGGCGATCCTCAATTCCATCGACTCAAAGCTGTGCATGAACCGGCTGCAGAGCGCGGCCCGCTTCTCATACTTTGAGGCCAAGGTGCTCTACGGCGTATACGGCAAGGCGCAGACCTTCTTCAACCTGCCCGCCGCCTTTATCACACCGCTGACGATCTCCATCGTCCCGGCGATCTCCGCCGCCTTCGCAAAGAAGGACGGCGCGACCGCGGCCAAGATCTCCGAGGACTCGATGCGCATCGCCGCGGTGATCGCGCTGCCGATGGGCGTCGGCCTGTCGGTCATGAGCGAGCCGATCATGCGGGGCTTTTATCCCGGCAGCCATGAGGCCGGCGGCCTCCTGCTGGCCATCATGGGCGCAGCCTCCTTCTTCGTGTGCATGTTGCTGATGGAGAATGCCGTCCTGCAGGCCTCCGGCAAGGAACGCTATACGATGATCACGATGATCGTCGGCGGTCTGGTCAAGATCGGCGTCAACTGGGTCCTGGTCGCCCGCCGCCCGATCAACATCTACGGCGCGCCGATCGGAACGCTCGCAAGCTATGTGACCATGTGCGCGATGAACCTGCTGTTCATGTCCTTTACGCTCGAGCGCACGCCGAGAGTGGGCAGGATCCTGTTCAAGGGCGTGTTCTGCAGCACGATCATGGGCTTCTCCGCCTGGGCGGTCTACGGCCTGGCGCAGCGCCTGATCCACATGCCGGGACGGCTGGGGATGCTGCTGTGCATGTTCCTCGCAATGGGCGCGGCGGTCGTTGTGTATCTCATCTGTGTCGTGGCGACAAGCGCCGTGACCCGGGAGGATCTGGAATTAATTCCCGGCGGCGCGAGGATCGCGGCCTTCCGGCACATGAAATAAGCCAAAAAATCAAGTTTTTTAAGGAAAAATCGAAAAAGCCCTTGATTCAGAGCGAAAAATATGATAGCATAACGGCGTCGCCGGAGGAATTCGGCAAGAAAACAGCGGCGCGCCAATAGAATCCGGGCGCGTGCGTCCATCAAACAGGAGGAATAAACATGAATAAAGCAGAACTTGCGGCAGCCGTTGCGGAGAAGCTCGGCGCCTCCAAGAAGGACAGCGAAAAGGCAGTCAACGCCGTTTTCGAAGCCATCACCGAATCTCTCGTCAAGGGCGAGAAGGTCCAGCTCGTCGGCTTCGGCTCTTTCGAGATCAAGGAGCGTGCCGCTCGCGTCGGCCGCAACCCCAGGACCAGAAAAGAGATCGCGATCCCCGCTTCCCGCGTCGCCGCCTTCAAGGTCGGCAAGGCGCTGAAGGATGCCGTCGCGAAGTAATCGGCTTTATATGATAAAGACAGCCGCCTTTTCCCGGGCGGCTGTCTTTATCCTTATCGGAGGATACGAAACATGAGACTGGATAAGTTTTTGAAGGTGTCGCGCATCATCAAGCGCCGCACCGTGGCCAACGAGGCCTGCGACGGCGCGCGCGTGAGCGCCAACGGCCGCCCGGTCAAGGCCAGCTATCAGGTCAAGGTCGGCGACGTGCTCGAGATCGCTTTCGGCAAGGGCACGCTGAAGGTCGAGGTCACCGAGATCCGCGAGTCGGCGGGGAAGGGCGACGCGGCCGCAATGTATAAAGAGCTCTGAGGAGCCGAACGGGAAGGAGAGTTCAGGCATGAAAAGAATCGCGGGAATACTGGCTGCGCTGCTGCTGTTTTCCTTGCTGCTGACGCCGCTCTGCGCCGCCGCGGGAGACAATTTCGACACGCTTGCGGATTGGGATATCAAAATCGCGGTGCCGGACGGCGCGACCGCCGTGCTGCAGGGGAACGAGTATTATCTCTACGCGCGGCGGGCCGGCTCGATCCCCTATGTCCTGCTGAGGACTTACCGCTACGATTCCGCCGAGCGCTTTGTGAAGGATTTCACCGCGGCGCTGCAGAAGGAGCGCGCGGATCTCACGCTGACCTCCGAGCTCGAGCCGAAGGCGGTCGGGAACAAGCTCTGCTATGAGATCGACTACAGCTATTCCTTCAGCGGCCACGAGATCACCGTGCGCCTCCTGGCGACCACTGTCGGAGAGCGGACCTATATGTTCCTCTCCAAGGAGGTCCCGGCCCTCGGCCTTACGGTCGGGACGATGCTGGAGGATGTGATCGCGAACTGCGTCTTCCTCGGCGCGGAGGAGAGCGCAATGGACACGCTTGAAAACGCGGCCGCGTTGTATCCGTGCTACCTTTATTGTCTTGAGAACGGGATGCCGAAGTACTGGATCGACTTCTCCGGCGTGATGGCGCACGACCCGGTGCTCCACTGCTTTTTCCGCTCCGGCGAGCCGCGCTTCTACGAGAAGTGCTTCGTGCTCGATCTGGACACGGCCGGGCATGACGGAGACTGGATCTCCTTTGAAAAGGTCACGGACATGACCGGCGCCGACGTCTCGGACTGGTTCGAGGGCCTGACGCTCAGGCTGGAGGGAGAGCTGGTGACGATGGAGGTCCGCCGGGACGAGCGCACGCTTGCCGGAGGCGCGGAGGACAACATCCTCAGCGGCGTTTATGAGATGCGCGCGGCGGGCGTGGGCGGCGAGTATCGGTATCACGGACCGGACGGAGAGCTGAAATACTGGCTCGACCCGGGCGGGGAGGAGCTTGAGCTCCACGCGATGTTCCGCTCCGACAGCCCGACGCCCTACGAGGCGCTCTTCACGCTCGACGTCGACAGCGCCGAGCCGACGGGAGAGTATACGAGCCGGATCCTTAAAGTCTGCGACGCCGAGGGGCGCGAGATTTCGAACTGGTTCGAATCGCTCACGCTGAGCACAGTGCAGAAGAGCATATTGATGGAGGTCCGGCGCGACGAGCGGACGCTCGCGGGCGGCGCGGGAGACAACATCCTCAGCGGCGTCTATCTCTTCGAGCCCTGCAGCTATCCGCTGCCCGCGGCTTCCGCCCTCACGCCCGCCGAGCTCGGACGATGGGCGCAGATCTACTACTTCCGCCATCACGGCTTTTATCCGCCCGATGCGGAGGTGACGAAAAACCGCGACGGCAGCTTCAGCATCCGGCTCTTCGAGACCGTCGTCCAGGACGGCGCGGCGCATACGGCGACCGCGGCCTGGTACACGGTCGACCGCGGCGGCGAGGGCGTCGACGAACTGACGCGGTTCCCGGTCCGCCTCTGCGGCTGAGCGAACGAAAAAAAGAGCGCCGCGATCCGATGAGGATCGCGGTGCTCCCGTTTTGCGACGCAATTCAAATAAAGCAGTCCTGGACCCGCCTGTCGGCGCTCTCGCGTTCCCCGGAGACGGAGATCACGAACTCGATGTTCTCGCGCTCGGAAAAGACCTTGAGCCAGTCGATGAAATCGCCCAGCGAGGCAGGCGCCTTGTCCTCGACCATCTTGAGGAAGTTGTCGATAAAGAAATGAGTGATATCGTAGTTGCCGGCGTGAATGCCGCAGATCAGTCCCTTGAGAAATTCATAGGTGCCGATGGGGTAGCTCGATGCGTCGACGAGACGCGCCTGATAGGGGATGTCATAGGTGAGCTTTCTTTCCTTTTCGATGACGACCACGTCGCCCTGCTCCGCGTTGACGGCCTCCCTGACCATTTCGACCAGCCGCTTGGTCTTGCCGGAACCCTTCAGCCCCATGATGATCTTGACCAAGATTACCACGCTCCTTTTCAAAAAAGTATTTCTCGAACCGTCGAGTCCTTCTTTTCTGCCTATAGCTTACCATTTTTCCCGCGGGGGCGCAAGAGAGCAAAGCGCACAAATCTTGAATAAGCGGTAAAATTTGTGTAAACCGCGCCCTTGACCGCGCGCCCGCCCTGTACTATATTGTCGGTGAGAAAGAAAAAGGAGGGCGGAGCGATGAAATGGCTGATCGCCTCGGATATCCACGGCTCGGCGTACTACGCCCGCAGACTGATCGAGACCTTCGAGAGCGAGCGCGCGGAGAAGATGCTGCTGCTGGGAGATCTGCTCTATCACGGACCGCGCAACGATCTGCCGCGCGACTATGCGCCGCGGGAGGTCGCCGAAATGCTCAACACGCTTTCCGGGCGCGTCTGGGGCGTACGCGGCAACTGCGACGCGGAGATCGACCAGAGCCTGCTGCGCTTCCCGATCCTCCCGGACTACGCGCTGCTCTGCGAGGGAGGGGCGATGATCTTCGCCACCCACGGCCATCTCTACCACCCCGACTGCCTGCCGCCGCTGCAGAGCGGGGACATCCTGCTCTTCGGCCACACGCACGTCCCGCTGTGCACGCGCGGCGCGAACGGGATCCTCTTCCTCAACCCCGGTTCGGCCGCCATCCCCAAGGCCTCGACGCCGCCGAGCTGCATGACGCTTGAGGACGGGCTGTTCCGCTGGCTCGATCTCGACGGCGGAGGGGAAGTTCGGCGCTTTGCCTTAGACTGAGAAACGATACGAGGGGCCGCATCCCGCGGGATGCGGCCCCTCGTTTGCTGCGCGTGAGCCGGAAGAAACAAAAAATACGGTATGGAATAAAAAAACTCTTTACAAACGTGATATACGCGAATATAATACTCGCTGTTATATCATCCCCCGACGCGGCGGCATACGGACCGGGAGAGTCCCCCTGTGCGCCGCGGGAACAGACCAAGGAGCGAAAACCATGAACAGAAGCTTTGCGGAGACCCTCTCCGTGCTGCGCAAGGAGCGCAATATTTCCCAGCGTACCGCCGCGGCTGCGCTGAATATCAGTCAGGCCCTGCTGAGCCACTATGAGAACGGCGCTCGCGAGCCGGGGCTTGATTTTGTCCGCCGCGCCTGCGACTATTACGGCGTGAGCGCGGACTATCTGCTCTGCCGCAGCGAGAATCCCGACAGCACCGCGAGCGCGGCCGCCGCGGCCAGAGCGTTTCTGGCCAACCTGCGTGCGATGACCGACAAGGCAGAGATCGCGCTGGAGACTTTGGAGGAAAAAAGCGAATGACCGACCGGGAGCATATACGCAATTTTTCGATCATCGCGCACATCGACCACGGCAAATCCACCCTCTCCGACCGTCTGATCGAGAAGTGCAATGCCGTCGAGCAGCGTGTGATGGAGGACCAGATCCTCGACAATATGGATCTCGAGCGCGAGCGCGGCATCACGATCAAGGCCCGCGCCGTAGGGCTGAACTACCGCGCCGCGGACGGCGAGGACTATACGCTCAATCTGATCGACACCCCGGGCCATGTGGACTTCAACTATGAGGTCAGCCGCAGCCTCGCCGCCTGCGAGGGCGCGGTGCTGATTGTCGACGCCTCCCAGGGCGTCGAGGCGCAGACGCTCTCGAACACCTATCTCGCGCTGGACAACGACCTGGAGATCCTGCCGGTGATCAACAAGATCGACCTGCCGGCCGCCGATCCCCAGCGCGCGAAGGACGAGATCGAGGAGATCATCGGCATCCCCGCCCAGGACGCGCCCGAGATCAGCGCAAAGCTGGGTCTCAATATCGACGCGGTGCTCGACGATATCGTGCGCGGCGTCCCCGTCCCGCGCGGCGACGCCGCCGCGCCGCTCAAGGCGCTGATCTTTGACAGCCAGTATGACAACTACCGCGGCGTCATCGTACTCATCCGCGTTTTTGACGGCGTGCTCCGCCGGGACGACGAGGTGCTGCTCATGTCGACCGGCGCGCGTTACAAGGTCGTCGAGGTCGGGCATCTGCGGCCGATCGGTCTCGATCCCTGCGACGAGCTCGGCGCGGGCGACGTCGGCTATTTCACAGCCAGCATCAAAAACGTCGCCGACACGCAGGTGGGCGACACGGTCACGCTTGCCCAGCGGCCGACGGACGCGGCCCTGCCGGGCTACCGTCCCGCGCGGCCGATGGTCTTCTGCGGCATCTACACCGAGGACGGATCAAAGTATCCCGACCTGCGCGACGCGCTCGAAAAGCTCAAGCTCAACGACGCCTCGCTGTCCTACGAGCCCGAGAGCTCCGTGGCCCTGGGCTTCGGCTTCCGCTGCGGCTTTCTCGGTATGCTGCACATGGAGATCATCCAGGAGCGTCTCGAGCGCGAGTTCAACCTCGAGCTCGTCACGACCCTGCCCTCCGTCATCTACAAGGTCACCAAGACCGACGGCAGCGTCGTCATGGTCGACAACCCGCACAACTACCCCGACCCGGCGGCCATCGCCACGGCGGAGGAGCCCTATGTCAAGGTCTCGATCATCACGCCGGAGGAGTTTGTGGGCAACATCATGCCCCTGTGTCAAGACCGTCGGGGCGAGTATAAAAACATGCAGTATCTCGACAGCCGCCTCGTGGAGATGCACTACGAGATGCCGCTCAACGAGATCATCTACGATTTCTTCGACACGCTCAAGGCGCGCACGAAGGGCTACGCCTCGCTCGATTACGAGCTGAGTGTTTATAAGCCCAGCGAGCTCGTCAAGGTCGACATGCTGCTCAACGGCGATCAGGTCGACGCGCTGAGCTTCATCGCCCACCGCGACAAGGCCTATCCGCGGGCGCGCAAGCTGTGCGAAAAGCTCAAGGACAACATCCCGCGCCAGCTCTTCGAGGTGCCGATCCAGGCGGCCATCGGCGGCAAGATCATCGCCCGCGAGACGGTGCGGGCCATGCGCAAGGACGTGCTGGCCAAGTGCTACGGCGGCGACATCACCCGCAAGAAGAA
>CAMVJF010000070.1 GCA_947167725.1 uncultured Clostridia bacterium
CTGCGAGGAGGACCGCTGGATGACGGCCCGCAACAAGTGGCTGCTGGCGCACCCGGAGTCGCGCCCCGCGCAGAACGGCGCGCACATCGGCCTCCGGGGCGTCAACCTCGACGTCGGCGGGGACATCTGAAGCGGAAAGACAGGACCTGTGAGGCGCTCACAGGTCCTGTCTTTTTCAGTTGATGATCAGCTCGTCCTGCGTCGGTCTGCCGATCAGCACGACCGGCTCGTAGACCTCGCCGACGATGTGCAGCAGATGCAGCGCGTCGCGCTCGGTGCGGAAGCCGGCGCGCAGCCGTACCGTGACGGGCCGCAGCGCCCCGTCGCGCTCGCGCAGCATCTCGAGCAGCCGCTTCTGCGCCTGCTCCATCGTAGCGCCGTGGGAGTAGATATAGAGCGCGTACAGATCCTCGCCGCCCTGCTGCGGACGGATCACGCGGCGCAGCTTCCCCTTGGGCAGGACACTGTGGAGCTTGGACTCGATCGCGTCGAGCTCGGCGCGCGAGGCGATGATCTTCAGATAGACGATCTCCTCCGGCTCATAGATCTCGCCCTCGAGATAGCTGCGGTAGGGCGAGCGGCGCATGCGCCCGTAGACGAGCTGCTCGGCCTCGCGTACCGCGCCGGAGTGGAAGATGCAGGTCTTGTCGTTGTGGATGGTGTAGATGAAATAGCTGACGCCCAGCGCATCGAGCCGCGCGCGCAGCGGCGCGGAATCCTCCGGCGCGATGGTCACGGCGCAGAGGTAGCGGTTTTCGTTGGCGTCGTAGATCGCGGCGCCGTCCATGACGATCAGCGGCGCGGAGAGACGTGCCTCGCTCATCTGCAGCGAGAAAAAGGCCGGGGCATGCTCGCTCATCAGGCAGATGCGCGCGCCGTCGTTATTGAGAGAGTTCAGGCGGAAGCGCGCCGCGGGAGACATGTGGGAAAAGCGGTCGGGCACGAGGTCCTTCGTACGCAGGAAAAAGACGAGATCCGGCCGCCTGCGCCGCGGGAGACGGACGACGTTGACGAGCGTGGCGACCGCCGTGCCGACAAAAACGCCGAGAAGGCGCTGCGCAGCCTGCTGCAGGGGCTCGGAGATGTCCGGGAAGGCGATGACGATGCACAGGAACACGATCGAGGCGAGGCCCGAGGCATCCGGCGTGCGGAGCAGCACCGCGCTGTAAAGCGAGAACAGAACGCCCAGCGCCATCATCGCATAGAGCAGCAGCACGGACGCGCCCAGTACGGGAAAGTCGTGGAGCAGCAGGAGCAGCAGAAGACCCCAGAAGGCGCCGATCAGCGTGCCGATGAAGCGGTTGAGGGCGTATTCGCCGGTGTCGCGCACATAGGGCTGCATGCAGATGATCGCGGTGATCGCGGCCTCGGTGGGCATGTCCTGCCCGCGGTAGCCGCGCAGATAGTAAAACAGCAGACACAGAAAGACGGCGACCGTGGTCTTAACGATGCGCTGCCCGAGATGGGGCAGGACCCAGGGCTCGTCGTTCCCGTTCGTTTTCCGTCGGCGCATGACGCACCTCCTTCCATAGGGTGCCTACCATAACACAAACGCCCCGCCGCGTCCATAGGGGATCGGTAAACTTTTTGTGAATGAAAACACGGGAGAGCCCGAGCGGGCTCTCCCGTGTTTTCAAGCGCCGTTTTCTAAAACAGCAGGGCGCTCGCAATGCCGAAATAGACCAGCAGCGAGAGCGCGTCCACGATCGTGGTGATGAAGGGGCTTGCCATCACGGCGGGGTCGAAGCCGATCTTCTTGGCCGCCATCGGCAGGGTGCAGCCGACAAGCTTCGCGATCAGCACGGTCAGCGCCATCGTGACGCAGACGACCGCCGCCACGCCGAGCGTGATCGGATTGCCCAGCAGCAGCCGGTCGACGAGCAGGATCTTGCCGAAGCACAGCAAAGCGAGCGCCGAGCCGCAGAGCGCGGCCGTCTCGGCTTCCTTCCACACGACGCGGGGCAGATCGGCGAATTCCAGCTCGCCGAGGCTCAGCGCACGGATGATCGTGACCGAGGCCTGGGAGCCGGAGTTGCCGCCCGTGTCCATAAGCATGGGAATGAAGGCCGTCAGCACGACCTGCGCGGCCAGCGCGCTCTCAAAGCCGGTGATGATCATGCCGGTGAAGGTGGCCGACACCATCAGCAGCGCGAGCCAGGGAATGCGGTGGCGGAACAGATCCCAGGCGTTGGAACGCAGATAGGTCTTCTCCGAGGGGAGCATACCGGCCATCTTCTCGATATCCTCCGTGGTCTCTTCGACGAGGATGTCCATCGCGTCGTCGAAGGTCACGATGCCCACCATGCGCCCGTCCTGGTCCACCACGGGCAGCGCGAGGAAGTTGTACTTCGAGAGCATCTGCGCGACCTCTTCCTGGTCGGTCAGCGTATTGACGGAGATCACGTTCTCGTCCATGATCTCGCTCACGGGAGTCTCGTCGTCCAGCGTCAGGAGAAGGTCCTTGACCGAGACCGCGCCGAGCAGGCGCCGCTCCTCCGTCACGTAGCAGGTATAGATCGTCTCCTTGTCGACGCCGGTGCGCCGGATGCGGGTGATCGCCTCGGCCACGGTCATCTTCGGCCGCAGCGAGACGTACTCCGTCGTCATGATCGAGCCGGCGGAGTTCTCGGGGTAGCGCAGGATCTCGTTGATCTCGCGGCGCATCTGGGGATCGGCCTGCGCCAGGATGCGCTTGACGACGTTCGCGGGCATTTCGTCGACAAGGTCCGCCGCGTCGTCGACGTAGAGTTCGTTGATGATCTCGTGCAGCTCGCGGTCGGAGAAGCCGCGGATCAGCAGCTCCTGCCACTCGCTGTCGAGCTCGGCGAAGGTCTCCGCCGCCGTCTCCTTGGGCAGCAGACGGAACAGCAGAGGCATGCGCTCCTCGCCGATGTCCTCGAAGACCGCCGCGATGTCCGCCGGCTCCATGGTCACGAGGATGTCCTTCAGGGTCTGATACTTCTTTTCCTCGAGAAGCTTCCCGATCGTCTTCTCGAAACGGATGCTTTGCATAGCCATAACCCGGATCCTCCTTCTTTGGAATTTTCGTCCAGTTCAGGAAGCCCGGCGCGCAGGCCGAAGCTCAGAGTGCGGATTTGATCGAAGAAACGCCCGGCGACAGGGGCTTCTCCGTGCAACTTCGGCCCGATAAGGCGCCGGTACTGCTTCCGTCGTCCATGACGTTTCCTCCTTTTTCATGTTGTATTCGGGCTTTCGCCCTGTGTTCAGAATAAAGGAAAAGGCAGCATTTGTCAATCCGGCAAAGCGTTGCGCCGCCGTATTATTCCTGATTTTTTCCTCCGGCGCGGAGAGACTTGAGAAAGCGGCTCTTCGCAGGGGTCTTTTTTCGACGCGGCGTCGAATTCGCTGTGGAAATCCGACACGCTCCATGCTATACTGTAAATTGGTAGAACATATGCTGGGAGAGGATCCGGCCATGAGCAAGACGCTGACAAAACGATATCCTGCCTACGGGGGAGAGGAGCCCTATCTGTTCCTCTGCTTTTCCGAGGCGGACGCAAAGCGGGTGCTGCCGCTGATGGAGCGGCTTTGCGCGCGCGGCTGCCGCGTGTGGTATGCCCTCGGCCGTCCGGAGAGCATGGACGAGCGGCGGGAGCGAGCCGCGCGCATGAAGGGCGCCGCGCTGACCGTCTTCTATCTCTCGGACGCCGCGCGCGCCGACACCGACGTGAAGGGCGCCGCGCTCGCCGCGCAGGAGCGCGGCGCACGGATGCTCTGCGTCGACGCCGACGAAGGCGACAGCGCCCTGTCCTTCGGTCTTGCCGAGAGCGTCCCCCATCTCAAGGCGCGCGCTTACCGCAGCGCGGCGGAGCTGGAGGAGGCGCTGGCGCACAGCGAGGGCTTCTCGCAGGAACTGATCGGCTCGGCCCGTCTCGCGCCGCCCTCGCCGCTGAAAAAGCTCGCGCTCACGCTCGCGGCGCTGAGCGTGCTCGTGCTGCTCACGGCCTTCGCGGGAGGAAAGCTCTTCGGCTGGTTCGCGCCGCCGATCGAGAGGAGCGACACGATCGCGTTTACGGACACGGCGCTGCGCAGCGCCGTGCGCGCCGCCGTCGGCGGCGGCGCGATCACGCCCGAGAGCGTCGCGGAGCTTGCTTCGCTGCGGCTTTCCGAGCTCCCGGAGGATGATTCCGAGCTCGCGCTCCTGCCCGCGCTCAAGCGCCTCGAGATCCCGCAGAGCAAGGCGGCGGAGGCGCTGCGGCTGCTTGACGAGGGCTACGTCGTGGCCCTGTACGGGGGGAGCGGCAAATGAGCAAATTCTTCAAACCATACGAGGGCAGACGCCCCTATCTGTTCGTCAGCTATTCCCATCTCCAGTCGGAGCAGGTCGTTGAAACGATCCGGCTCCTGCACGAGGGACGCTGGCGGGTCTGGTACGACGAGGGCATCCCGGCGGGCGGCGACTGGCCGAGGAACATCGAACAGCACATGCGCCTGAGCGGCGCGGTGCTCTTCTTCCTCTCCGGAAGCGCGCTGGCCTCGCCGAACTGCTTCAGCGAGATCAAGACCGCGCTCGCGCTGGGCAAGCGCGTGATGGTCGTGCCGCTCGAGGAGAGCGAGATCGACGGAGAGTGGCGGAAGCTGCTCGATCGCTGCACAACGCTCGCCGCGCGCAGCAGCGCGAAGGAACGCGCCGGAGAGATCCTCGGCTGCGGGCTCGTCACGGGGGCCTTTCACCGCAAGCCGCTCGAGGATCTCCGCTGGGACACGCTGGGGCTCGCGGCCTCCGCCGCGGTCTTCCTCGCGACGCTCGCGGCGCTCTTCGGCCTCATGACGGGGCGGATCACCCTCGGCGCAGCGTGCGCCGAGGAAACGCCGCCTCCCGCGGAGACGGCCGCGCCGAGCGAGGCGCCCGAGGTCGATCTCGGACCCTGGGAGAGCCTGTTCCCGGTCGAATTTCCCGACGAGCAGCAGGCGCGCGCGGTGCTCGCGGCGCTCGGCAGGAGCGGGGGCGACGTGCTGTGGAGCGAGCTGCCGCAGGTCAGAGCGCTGTACTTTTGCGGCAACATGACGCTCAAGGGGCTCGAGGCCGTGGAATTCAGCGACGCGGGCGAACCGACGGTCAACGGCGCGCGCGTGATCGAGGGAAAGGTCGCGGACCTCGGCGTGATCGGGCGCATGCCGCTGCTCGAGGAGCTGGCGCTGATCCGCCAGCCGGTTTCGGAGCTCGGCGCGCTGCGGGAGCTGACGCGCCTGCGGATGCTTTCGCTCGCGGGCTGCGATACGGACGCGCTCGCGACCCTCGGCGCGCAGGGCAGCATCGAGACGCTGAGGCTCGAGCACAGCGCCGTGCGGGACCTCTCCGCGCTCGGAGAAATGAGCGCGCTGAGGACCGTCACCGTCAGCGCGGAGATGCTGCCGCTGCGCTGGGACGAATCGGCGGGATATGAGCTGCTTCTTGTGAAGTGAGGAGATGCTTTTATGAGTAGGAAAACGATCCGGACGCTGTACGCCGCCGCCGACGCGGAGGCGGCGCGGGGCGTCCTCGACGCGCTGCGCGCCCGCGGCTTTCGTCTGACGGAGAGCAAGGGACCGGTGCTGCTCTTCCTCTCGGCGGCCTTCGCCGCGGACGAGGCGGCGCAGGAGCGCTTTTTCGCCGCCGAGAGCGCGGGCGCGGCCGTGATCCCGGTCGACCTCGACGGCGCGGCGCAGCCGGAGCTCGTGCGCGGCGTGCTCATCGCACGCAACGCGATCCAGGCGCGCGGCCGCAGCGGCGAGGAGATCGCCGAGCGCGTCGCCTCGGCCGAGGCCTTCGCCGACAAGGGCGGCTCGAAAAAGCTCGGGCGCGTCCTGATCGCCGCGGCGCTCATCCTCGCGCTCGGCGCGGGAGTCTGGATCTGGCAGGGCAGCGCGGAAAAGCGCGCGGCCGCCGTGGAAAAGAGACAGGCCGCACAGGCCGCGGAGCGCTTCGGCATGCGGCCGGAGGACCTCGAAACGATCGAATCCTTCGCCCTCATCGGCGATCAGGCGGCCTTCAGCAGCTTCGGCTACGTCACGGACTCGGACCTCAATCCCGGCGGCGGGCTGCTCTTCCGGCTGGAGGACTACGCCTATGAGACGCGGAAGGACGACGGCAGACACTGGTACAGCAGCGAGGACGGACATGAGTTCCGTCTGACGCGCTACGAGGATCTGGATTTCCTGCGCTTTATGCCGCAGCTCCGCAGTCTCACGCTGATCCTCGTCGAGGCCGATTCGCTGCCCTCGCTCGCGGGGCTGGAAAACCTGGAGCAGGTCCATTTGAGCGACTGCGTGATCGGGGATTACGAATGGCTCGGCGGGGCGGGGATGTTCCATTTCACGGCGCGCTTCTGCGCCCCGGCGGACTTCGCGCCGCTGAGCCGCTGCGAGGCGCTGCGCGGGGCCGATCTCGACTTCTCCGGCGTGGAGAGCGCGGATCTCTCGCACTTCAGCCCGCCGGGGCTGCGGTATCTCACGCTGCGCGGCGACGACTCGCTGCGCACGCTCTCGCTCGAGGGGCTCGCGGCCTGCGAGCTGCATGAGCTGGAGATAGAAAAGCTTCCCGTCTCCGACCTGCGCTTCCTCGAGGGACAGACGCAGCTCCGCTCGCTCCTTCTCAAAAACCTGGGCGCGCTGCGCGATCTCAAGCCGCTGGAAAACGCGCGCCTGATGATGAGTCTGTATCTGGAGGACCTGGGCGCGCTGCGCGATATTTCCGCGGTGGGGAACATGGGCAATCTGCATAATCTGAACATCCTCGGATGCCGGCGGCTCACGGATTTTTCCCCGATCGGGAACTGCCGCAGTCTGGTAAGCTTCCGGACCATGGGCTGCTACACGCTGCGCGACGCGAGCTTCCTGGAGGGAAAGACCTTGCTGACGGAAATCCAGCTCTTCGACTGTCCGCTCGAGGACATGAGCTTCCTCTGGAGCCTGCGGGATATCGCGCCGGCGACGCTCAGTCTGGAGTTTTCCGGCGAGATCCGGAGCTACGCCGGACTCGCGGCCGTGAAGAGCTACCGGCAGCTGCACGTCAATCCGCGCGGGAACGGACGCTACGGCGATCTGAGCCTCGTTGTGCCCTATATCCGGGACGCGGCGGTCTATAATCTGACGATACACGACTGCACGAACATAGACCTCTCGGCGCTGCCGGAGGTCAGGGACCATCTGAGTATTTACGGCGGCGACCTGCGCGATCTCACGGGGCTGCAGAACTATCCGCTGCGCGGGCTGACGCTCACGAACATGCAGTTTCTCGCGAGCCTCGACGGGATCGAAAATCTGAGGGCGCCGGGAACCTCGGCGAAACTGGAGCTGGAGGTCACCGGCTGCCCGCGTCTTGCCGACTGGGAAGCGCTGCGCGGCACGAAGCTCAGCAAGCTGACGCTCGCGGGGCTCTTCACGATGCCGGAGCTTGAGGGAACGGGGCTGATGAGTCTGACGCTGCAGAACATGAGCGAGGTGAAGGACCTCCGCTTCCTCGACGCGCTCGGCGAGGGGCATAAACTGTACGATCTCAAGCTCATCGCGTGCGACGATCTGCAGGATCTCAGCCCGCTGCTGCGGCTGAAGATCGACCGGCTCGCGGTCCCGCCGCGGCTGCAGGAGCAGGCCGAGGCGCTGACGGAGGCCGGCGCGGTGGATCGCTATGAGATCACCTATACCGACGGCGGCTGGGAGACGGAGGACTTTGAGCTCACGCTCACGGGCTTCGACGAACTCGAGACCATGCCCGCGGCGCTGCTGCGGCATGTGACGAGAGTCTGCCTCGCGGGCGACCGCATCGTGGACGACGATCGGTTTGAAGTGGACGACTAT
>CAMVJF010000071.1 GCA_947167725.1 uncultured Clostridia bacterium
GGGGTTGAGCGCGCGGTCACGGAACTTCTGCAGCTCGTCCCAGTCGAGCATCATGCGCAGGTCCTCGTAATCGAGCACGTCGATCTTCTGGATCTCATGGCTGGTGCGGAAGCCGTCGAAGAAATGCTGTACGGGGACGTGTCCCTTGATCGCGGCGAGGTGCGCCACCGCGCCGAGATCCATGCACTCCTGCACGCTCGAGGACGCGAGCTGTGCCCAGCCGGTCTGACGGCAGGCCATGACGTCCTGGTGATCGCCGAAGATGGAAACGGCCTCCGTGGCTACGGAGCGCGCCGCGACGTGCATGACGGCGGGCAGCAGCAGACCCGAGATACGGTACATCGGCGGGATCATCAGCATCAGGCCCTGCGCGGAGGTATAGGTGGTGCCGAGAGAGCCCGCTTCCAGCGCGCCCTGCATGGCGGCGCAGGCGCCGGCCTCAGCCTGCATCTCCATCAGCTTGACGGAGCTGCCGAAAAGGTTTTTCTTTCCCCGCGCGGCCCACTCGTCGACGTGATTCGCCATCGGGCTGGAAGGGGTGATGGGGTAAATGGTTGCGACTTCGGTAAAAGCATAGCTTGCGTATGCGGCGGCCTCGTTGCCGTCCATGGATTTTCTGAGCATGGGAAAACTGCCTCCTCTTATCATTGTTTTACGCAAATAGCCGCAAAAGTCATCAAACTGGTGTTTTCGACCTTAATATTATAGGTTTTTCCCCGATTTTTGTCAACAGCACCGCCCGTCGAACAAATCGTGAGAAGCGGCAAAAGCGCAACAAAAACACGCTCTTTGCCGCCGAAAAACCGATCCTTCAAATTCTTTTAGAACTTATCCGCCCCATTCTTGAGCCTTCCACAAAAGAAGGGCGCTCATTTTATGCAAAGTGTCAAAAGCGCCGCGCGGCGCCGCGGCATACGGCCGGCAATTGCTTCAAATTTGTGAAATATCTTGACAGATCACCCTCCGGACCTTACACTGATCCTGTAAGCGCTGCACCGGACCGCCCCTGCGGGAGGCGGAGGTGGAGGAAAGGAGAGGAGAGCGTATGACGGCTTTGTCTGCGGCGGCCTGTGTCGCCGTCGGATATCTTTTGGGGAACATCAACCCGGCCTTTTTCTTTGCCAGGCTCCGCGGCTATGACGCCCGCGTGGACGGCTCGGGGAACGCGGGCGCGTCGAACGCCTTCATCCTCGCCGGCAAGACGGCATTCTTTGTGACGGCGCTCTTTGATATCCTCAAAGCCTTCGCCGCCTGCCGGCTCAGCCGCGCGCTCTTTCCCGAGCTGTCCGTGGCGGAACAGATCGGAGGTGTGAGCTGTGTCCTCGGCCACATGTATCCCGCGGCGCTGCGCTTCCGCGGCGGCAAGGGTCTCGCCAGCCTGGGCGGCGTCGCCCTTTCCTGGGACTGGAGGATCTTTCTCCTGCTGCTTTCGCTCTCGATCCTGATCGCTTTTGTGAGCGGCTATCTCTGCTTCGTCGCGCCGACGATGTCGCTTCTGATCCCCGGGCTGTACTACTGGCAGACGCGCTTTCTCCCGGCGCTTCTGATCCTGCTGATCCCCGCCGTCCCGGTCTTCTGCAAGCACGCCGAGAACTTCCGCCGGATCCGGCGGGGGACGGAGGTCAGGATGCGCTATCTGTGGGCAAAGGATTCGGAGCTCCGGCGCACCGGCCGCTCCTGACGATACGAAAAGAGGAAAGCCCGCTGCGGGGCTTTCCTCTATTTTTGATTAACGCATCCGCCGTTTCGCCGTCTCACAGAGACTCCGGCCTGCTCTTGAGCTCGTTCGGTCCCGCGCCGTAGACCTTGCGGAAGGCGCGGTAGAAGTTGGCATAGTCCGCAAAGCCGCAGCTCCGGCAGACCGCGCCGGGCGCCGCGCCCTCGGAGAGCAGCTTGCGCGCGTGCTGCAGCCTTTTCAGGAGGATGCAGCGGTAGACGCCGGTCCCGACGCTCTGCCGGAAGAGATGGGACAGATACGACTTGCTGACGAAGAAGGCCGCCGCGAGCGAATCGAGCGAGAGCTCCTCGCGGTAGTGCTCACCGATGTACGCGAGCACCTGTGCGGCGAGGCCCTGTTCCTCTGTCTCCCCGCCGTCTCCCGGCGTACTGAACACGAGCCGCCTGAGCTCCGCGAGCAGCTGATAGAGAAGACCGCGCGCGGCAAGCGCACAGTCCGGCGAATCCCCGGCGAACTCCTGCGCGAGCTTCTCCATAAGCTGGGGGATCTGGGTATGCTCCGCGTGATAGAGGTTCCGCCCACGCTCGAAGCAGCCGCGGATCAGCGCACCGCCCGGCAGCGCCTCGAAATAGTCCCGTGCGATCCAGAGCACGATCCGCTCATAGGCCTGCTCCGGCGCGACCATCGGCCGGTGCAGCTCCATCGGCCCGATCAGCAGAATATCCCGCGGCTGCAGGGTATAGCAGCGGCCCTCGACGGCATACTCGACCGCGCCGCTGAGAAAGCAGTAGACCTCGTAAAAGTCGTGGTGATGCAGCGAGACCTCCTGCATCTTGGGATCGTGATAATGAAAGACCTCAAAATCCGGCCGGGCCATTTCCTGCCGGGGATCGAAGCTGCGCGCGCTCTTTTTCACCGCCCTCACCTCACATCCCCAGTATAGAGCATGAATTACAATCATTCAAGCAGAAATCGCAATTTTCATTGTCTTTTCTGTGCATTATACTGAACATGGAACAGAAAGGAGAGTGCCGTCATGGACCTCAAGCTCAGAGAGAACGCCCGCTGGGCGCTTGCCTGCGTCACGAGCATGGGCGTGCGCATCACCCCGGTCGACCGCATGGCCGTCCACAACAGCAATACCTTCACCCTGCAGGCCACGAGCGCCGAGACCAACGTGCTGAACGTGGCCTCCAGCCTGGGCGAGAGCTGTCTCGCGATGACGAAGTTCGTCGAAGCCAGCCCGATCGCCTTCTTCGTCAAGTCCCAGCTCCGCGCCCGCGGTATCGACTATGTCGGCCCGGATGTGCCGCAGGGCGGTCCCTGGGGCTTCCGCCACCAGTTCAACATCGCCGACTCCGGCTTCGGTCTGCGCGCCCCGCGCGTGTGGAACGACCGTGCCGGGGAAGTCGGCCGCACGATCTCGGCGGCGGATTACGATCTGGATCGCATCTTCACACGCGAAGGCGTGGGTATCCTGCATCTCAGCGGTCTGATCGCCGCCATGAGCCCCGAGACGACCGCGGCCTGCCTGCGCCTCGCGGAGGTCGCCAAGGAAAACGGAACGCTGGTCAGCTTCGACCTCAACTACCGCGCCACCTTCTGGAAGGGCCGGGAGGAGGAGCTGCGCGGGGCCTTCGGCCGGATCGCGTCGCTGGCCGATATCCTGATCGGCAACGAGGAGGACTTCCAGCTCTGCCTGGGCTTCAACGGCCCGGAGGCGGGCGGCAAGGACCTTTCCGCCAAGATCGAGAGCTTCAGGGCCATGATTGCGCAGGTCCGGGCACAGTACCCCAACGCGGTCGCCTGCGCCACCACGCTGCGCCAGGTGATCTCCGCCAACGAGCATCTCTGGGGCGCGATCCTCTGCGCGGACGGAGACTGGTTCGTGGAGGAGCCCCGGTCCATCCCGGTGCTGGACCGTATCGGCGGCGGCGACGGCTTTTCCGGCGGCCTGCTCTACGGCGTGCTGCGCGGCTGGGAGCCGGAGAAGTGGCTGCAGTTCGGCTGGGCCTGCGGCGTGCTCGCGGCCTCGAGCCTCAACGACTACGCCGAGCCCGCGGACGAAAAGCAGGTCTGGGACGTCTACAAGGGGAACGCGAGGGTACAGAGATGAAAAAAGCAGATATCGGTCTGATCGGCCTCGCCGTCATGGGGGAAAACCTAGCGATGAACATGGAGTCCAAGGGCTTCACCGTCGCCGTCTGGAACCGCAGCACGGACAAGGTGGACAGATTTCTCGAAGGCCGCGCCGCCGGCAGGCGCTTCATCGGCTGCCACAGCCCGGAAGAGTTGATCGACTCCCTGAAAAAGCCCCGCAGGATCTTCATGATGGTCAAAGCGGGCGCCGCCGTGGACGCGCTGATCGCGCAGCTCCTGCCGCTGCTGGACGAGGGGGACATCCTCATCGACGGCGGCAACAGCCATTATCCCGATACCATCCGCCGCACGGCGGAGGTGGAAAGCCGCGGCTGTCTCTTTGTCGGCTGCGGCGTCTCCGGCGGAGAAGAGGGCGCGCTGAAGGGCCCCTCCATGATGCCGGGCGGCTCTCCCGCCGCATGGGAACACGTGCGGCCCATCTTCCAGTCCATCTGCGCCAAGGTGGAGGACGGCTCTCCCTGCTGCGACTGGGTCGGTGAAAACGGCGCCGGCCATTTTGTGAAAATGGTGCACAACGGCATCGAGTACGGCGACATGCAGCTTATCTGCGAGGCCTACCAGCTGATGCGCGACGCCTTCGGCATGACGAGCGAAGAGATGAGCGAGGTCTTCGCCGCCTGGAATAAGACGGAGCTGGACAGCTATCTCATTGAGATCACGGCGGATATCCTCCGTCACCGGGAGAACGGCGAGATCACGGTGGAGAAGATCCTCGACCGCGCCGGACAGAAGGGGACTGGAAAATGGACCTCGATCACGGCGCTCGACGAGGGCGTTCCGCTGACGCTCATTTCCGAGGCGGTCTTTGCCCGCTGCCTCTCGGCGCAGAAGGACGAACGCGTGCGCGCCGCCGCCCTGTACGGGCGAGAGATCGTTCCCTTTGAAGGCGACCGCGCCGCGGCGCTCGAATGCCTGCGCAAAGCCCTCTACGCCAGCAAGATCGTCTCCTACGCCCAGGGCTACGCGCTGCTGCGCGCCGCGGCGAAGACGAACGGCTGGAATCTGAACTACGGCGGCATCGCGCTGATGTGGCGCGGCGGCTGCATCATCCGCAGCGTTTTTCTCGGCAAGATCAAGGAGGCCTTCGACAAGGATCCCGCGCTGGAAAACCTGCTGCTGGACGAGTATTTCTGCGAGACGATGAACGGGCTGCTCCCCGCCTGGCGGGAGGTCGCGGCCCTGGCGGTGAGATCCGGTATCCCCATGCCCGCCTTTTCCTCCGCGCTGAGCTGGTTTGACGGCTACACCTGTGAAAACCTGCCCGCGAACCTCCTGCAGGCCCAGAGGGACTACTTCGGCGCCCACACCTACGAGCGCCTGGACGCGCCTCGCGGCGAATTCTTCCACACCAACTGGACGGGCAGAGGCGGCGATACCGCCTCGGGCAGCTACAACGCGTAAAGGAGAGAACACCATGGATATTCCCTACAAACCCGATTTTTCCGGCAAGGTGGCCGTGGTCACCGGCGGCGCCGGCATCCTGTGCCGTGAATTCTGCAAGGCGCTGGCCCTCTGCGGCGCGAAGGTCGCCGTGCTGAACCGCACCCTCTCCAAGGCCGAGACGGTCGTCGAGGAGATCAGGGCCGCGGGCGGCGAGGCCCTTGCCGTGGCCGTCAACGTTACCGACCCCGCCAGCGTTGACGCCGCCCATCAGGCGGTGCTGGAAGCCTTCGGCCCCTGCGATATCCTCATCAACGGCGCTGGCGGGAATCATCCCGACGCCACCGCGGACGACGAATTTTTCTCCCCGGACACGCTGAACGATCCGGACAAGAAGAGCTTTTTCGATCTCACGACCGATGGCTTTTCCAAGGTCTTCGACCTGAACATCATGGGCACGCTGGTGCCGACCCAGGCTTTTGCCCGGGATATGACGGACAAGGGCGGCTGCATCCTGAACATCAGCTCGATGAACGCCTTTACGCCTCTGACCAAGATCCCCGCGTACAGCGCGGCCAAGTCCGGCGTCTCCAACTTCACCCGGTGGCTGGCGGTACATTTCGCCAAACGCGGCATCCGCTGCAACGCCATCGCGCCGGGCTTCTTCTCCACCGAGCAGAACAAAAAGCTCCTGTGGAACGACGACGGGACGCCCACGGCCCGCACCGGCAAGATCCTCGCCGCGACGCCGATGGGCCGCTTCGGCGAGCCGGAGGAGTTGGTGGGCTCCGTCCTCTTCCTGCTGGACGAGAAGTGCTCCGGCTTCATCACCGGCGTGGTGCTGCCCATCGACGGCGGCTTCAACGCCTATTCCGGGGTCTGAGCATGGAAAACGATCTGATTGCGAAAACCGAACGGGGCCTGAGCCGGGAGGAGATCCGGCAGGCCCTTTCGGCCTCTCTCGAGGGGCGCAGCGTGAAGCGCGCGCTGATCCTCCCGCCGGACTTTACCCGCTTTCACTCCGGCGCGGGCTTTATTACAAACGTGTACTACCACGCGCTGGCCGAACGGGGCGCGGAGGTGGATATCCTTCCCGCTCTCGGCACCCACGAGCCCATGACGGACGGACAGCTCGACGCCATGTTCGGGGATATCCCGCGCGAGCGCTTTTTCGTGCACGACTGGCGGCACGACGTCGTGAAGCTGGGCGAGATCCCGGCGGACTACGTCGCGGAGATCACCGGCGGCCTCTGGACGGAGCCCGTCGGCGTCGAGGTCAACCGCCGCGTGCTGGACGAGCGCTACGATCTGATCATCTCGCCCGGGCAGGTGGTGCCCCACGAGGTCATCGGCATGTCCAACCACGCGAAAAACCTCTTCGTGGGCGTGGGCGGCAGCGAGATCATCAACAAAAGCCACATGATCGGCGCGGTCTACGGCATGGAGCGCATGATGGGCCGGGATCACACGCCGGTCCGGAAGCTCTTCGACTACGGGATGGAGCACTTCCTGAAGGACCGCCCCATCCTCTTTGTCCTCACGGTCACGACCGCCCCCGGCGGCGAGATCCGCACCCACGGCCTCTTCCTGGGCGAGGGGCGGGAGTGCCTGACGCGGGCGGTGAAACTCGCGCAGGAGAAAAATATCGACTTCGTTCCGCGGGGGCTCCGCAAGTGCGTCGTGTATCTCGACCCGTCGGAGTTCAGGAGTACCTGGCTGGGCAACAAGGCCGTCTACCGCACCCGTATGGCTATGGCCGACGGGGGAGAGTTGATCATTCTGGCCCCGGGCGTGGAGAAGTTCGGGGAGGACGCCGCGTGCGACCGGCTGATCCGCAAATACGGCTACCGGGGACGGCTTCATACGCTGGAGGAATTCCGGAAGCCGGAAAACGCCGACCTGCGCGAGAATATGGGCGCGGCTGCCCATCTGATCCACGGCTCGTCCGACGGCCGCTTTTCCGTCACCTACGCGGTAAAGAAGCTTTCCCGCGCCGAGATCGAGGCCGTCGGCTATCAAAGCGCGGATTACGGCGTGATGGCGGCAAAATACGACACGCAGAGCCTCGCGTACGGCTATAACACCGTAGACGGCGAGGAGATCTACTACATCCCGAACCCCGCCCTGGGGCTCTGGATCGACAGGGAGCGATTTGAAGCATGAGAGCCTTTATGGACAAGGACTTCCTGCTGTCCACAGACACGGCGAAGCACCTCTATCACGATGTCGCGGCCGGGCTTCCCATCATCGACTATCACTGCCACCTCGACCCGCGCGAGATCTGCGAGGACCGGCGCTTTGAAAACCTTACGCAGCTCTGGCTGGGCGGCGACCACTACAAATGGCGTCTGATGCGCACGGCGGGCGTGGAGGAGCGGTATATCACCGGCGGCGCCTCCGACCGCGAAAAGTTTCAGAAATGGGCCGAGACGCTCGCCCTCTCGGTCGGAAACCCGCTCTATCACTGGAGCCACCTCGAGCTGCGGAACTACTTCGGCTATGACGGTGTTCTCAGCGGCGACATAATAAAGGCAATCACTCGATCAAAAGCTTCCTTGGCAGTCGAATCCACTCGCTCA
>CAMVJF010000072.1 GCA_947167725.1 uncultured Clostridia bacterium
CCTCCATCACGGCGGCGATCATGCCCCTGTCCATGCGGCCGTGGGCGGCGGCGATCGTCACGCCATCGCCCAACAGCGTGCGCAGGCGGCGGGTCGTGCGCTCGATGTCGTCGATGCGGTTGTGCAGATAGTAGACCTGGCCCCCGCGCTGCAGCTCGCGGCGGAT
Organism: uncultured Clostridia bacterium; assembly: GCA_947167725.1. Lineage (GTDB taxonomy): Bacteria > Bacillota > Clostridia > Oscillospirales > Oscillospiraceae > Limivicinus. The sequence continues at coordinate 167 of CAMVJF010000072.1, forward strand.
CGCGTCGGCGATCACGCCCCAGTCGTGCTCCATCACGAAGGTCTGCACCGGCAGGCGGTCCTCCGGCGGCTCCTCGATCGTGGACATGTCGCGGATGCCGGACATGGCCATGTTCAGCGTGCGGGGGATCGGCGTTGCCGAGAGCGTCAGCACGTCCACACCCTTCGACAGGGCCTTGATGTGCTCCTTCTGCGTGACGCCGAAGCGCTGCTCCTCGTCCACGACGAGCAGGCCGAGGTCGCGGAAGCGCACGTCCTTCGACAGGAGCCGGTGCGTTCCGATCACGAGATCGCAGCGGCCGCTGCGCAGGTCTTCGAGCAGTTTCGCGCTCTGTGCGGCGCTCGTCAGGCGGCTGAAGACCGCGATGTTGACCGGGAAGCCGAAAAAGCGCTGCAGCGCCGTCTGGTAATGCTGCTGCGCGAGGACGGTGGTCGGCACGAGGATGGCGGCCTGCTTGCCGTCGAGGACGCATTTCATCACCGCGCGCAGGGCTACCTCGGTCTTGCCCACGCCCACGTCACCGCAGAGCAGGCGGTCCATCGGCACGGACGATTCCATATCCTGCTTGATCTGCGCGGTGCAGCGCAGCTGGTCGTCGGTCTCGGTATAGGCGAAATTCTCCTCGAACTCCGTCTGCCACTCGCTGTCCGGCGAGAACGCGTAGCCGGGCAGGCGCTGGCGCTCGGCATAGAGGGTGATGAGCTTCTCGGCCATGTCCCTGGCCGCGCTCTTGGCGCGGCTGCGCGTCCTGGCCCACTCCGCGCCGCCCATTTTGGACAGGCGGACCTCCCGGTCCTCGCCGCCGCCGGTGTATTTGCTCACCATGTCGAGCTGCGAAACGGGGACGTAGAGACTGTCCGTTCCGGCGTAGTTGATCTTGATATAATCCTTTTCCACGCCGTCGACCTGCATCCGCGCGATCCCGGCGAAGCGGCCGATGCCGTGGTTCTCGTGCACGACGTAGTCGCCCACGGAGAGATCGGAAAAGCTCTCGATGCGCTCCCGCCCCGAGGGCAGGCTTTTGCGCGCGCGCTTCTTTTCCCGCTGGTGCAGGAGCTGGGAGTCCGTCAGCACCGCGAGGCGGATCGAGGGATACTCCATGCCCGCCGAGATCGAGCCGAGCGCGATGCAGCAGCGGCCCCTCTCCGGCAGACGGCTCAGCGGCGCGAGGATGGGCGCGGCAATGCCGCGCGGCGTGAAGAACTCCTGCAGCACCTTCGCGCGGCGCTCGTCCGCGGCGAGGACCACCACGCGGTAGTCCTGCCTCAGAAAGGCCGCGACGTCGTCCGCGGCGGCCTGCGCGTTGCCCGCGTAGGTCGTGAGCTGGCGCGCGGCGATACTGACGAGCGTCTTCGGCGCCAGCGGGCAGCGCCCGAGGGTGAAGGCGTCGGCCATGTAGACGGGATAGTCCGCGAGACGGCGCAGCAGCTCCTCAAAGGAGAGACAGAAGCTGTCCGGCGCGACGGCCGCCGCGCCGCGGCGGTCGAGCTCCGCGAGGTCGTCCCGCAGCTGCTTTGCAAAGCCGCGCGCCTTCTCGGCGCAGCGGCCGGGCTCCGCGAGGACGATCAGCGCGTCCGGCGGCAGATAGTCCATGGCGCAGGCGGGCGCGTAGATCAGCTCCATGTATTTGTCGGCGCAGCCGAGCGAGAGGCCCTCGCCGAGCTTCGCGGCGTCGGCGAGGATGGTCTCGGCCGTCTTCTGCGCGGTCTCGCTCGTGCGTCGCCGGGCATAGCGCGCGGCCCAGCTCTCCATCTCGCGGCGCAGCGTCTCCGCTCTGCCCGCGCAGAGAGCCGGGACGGTCTCGGCCGCGGGCAGCACCGTGCAGCGCTCGAGACGTTCGGTGCGGCGCTGGTCGGAGATGTCGAAGGCGCCCATCGAATCGACCGTGTCGCCCCAGAACTCGATGCGCACGGGCTCGCGCTCAAAGGGGGAGAAAAAGTCCAGGATGCCGCCGCGGACGGCGAACTGACCGGGGCCCTCGACCTGGTCGCAGCGGCTGTATCCGCAGCGCACGAGCGCGTCGAGCAGATCCTCCATCGCGCAGTCCTCGCCGTCGCGGATCGTAAAGGCCGCGGCGCGCAGCGCCTCGGGCGGGAGCGTGCGCTGGATGAGGCCGCTGACGGAAACCGCCGCGGCGGGAGCGCCGCCGAGCAGCGCCCACAGCGCGCCGAGACGCTTCTGCTCCGCCTGGCGGGAGACGGCCTCGCTCTCATAAAAGGTATAGTCCCGCATGCCGAGGGTCACGACCGTCTCGCCCAGCATGGCCGAGAGGTCGCGCGCCATATTCTCCGCCGCCGTGTCGTCGGGGCAGATCACGACGAGCGGACGGCCCGTGCGGCCCCGCAGCGCCGCGGCGAGATTCGCCCGGTGGACCGCTCCGAGGCCGGAAATGAGCGCGGGAAGTCCTCCGCTCTCCACCAGGGAGGGGAGGGCGGCGGCTTCCCGGTTTTCAAATATCTGATCGAAAAGGATGTTCATGCAAGGGGATTATACCATTGATGCGAGGGGAAATCAATCGTGCGTCGGGAGCGTTTTTGTTTTCCTCCCGCCGTCCGGTCAAAAGGAGGCGAAGCCCGGCGCGGCTTTGGCCGCAGGGACCGTCCTTTTTTGAACGGCGGCGTCGGGGACGCGGGATGCGAAAAGACGCCCGGGGAGCTTCCCGGGCGTCTTTTCTGCGGGCTCTTTGCGCGGTTTCGCCGTATCGCGTTACTCCTTCTCCCCGGCGTCTTCCTTTTTCACCGCCGGGCGCATGTCGAGCATGCTCCTCATGGAAGCCGGGCTCAGGACACGGCTGTAGAAGTCGTTCAGGACGCGGTGATAGAAGGGCGTGAGGTCCGTCGTGCCCTTGATCGGTTTGACGAACACGTGCGCCTTCGTCCCGGAGATGCGGTAGTCGCTGTCGATCTCTGTGTAGCCGAAGCGGGAGAAGAAGCGGAAGAGCTTTTTGAGGTGGTCCGGCTCGGGGTCCTCGAACTCCGTGATCTCGGCGAGGATGCCCTGGCGGTCGGCGTAGCGCTTGTTGATCATGCGCATGAGTTCCACGCCCAGGCCCTTGCCGCGGTACCAGGGGAACACGCCCATGTACTTCAGCAGCACATAGCCGTAGAGCGAGCGCGGGAACACCAGCGCGTAGCCGCCCTCGAGCTTCGTCTCGTCCTCATAGGCGATCAGCAGCTCCGCGTCGCCCTTCGAGATCGCGCGGTGCAGCGCCAGCTTGCCGATCAGCTCCTCGCTGTCGAAATCGACCTCCATCATCGCGTAATACCGCTCCAGATCGCGATGGCCGCCTTTTTTGAGTGTCAGCATTTCTCTTCCTCCCTGTCGCCTTTGATGCGCTGCGCGCGCACGAGCGCGGCGTATGCGCCGTTCTTCGCCATCAGTTCCTCGTGGGTCCCGAGCTCGACGATGCTCTCCCCCTCGACCACGGCGATCTTGTCCGCGCCGCGGATCGTCGAGAGCCGGTGGGCGATGATGATGCCCGTCCGGCCCTCGCAGAGCGCGTCGAGCGAGGCCTGGATGCGCCGCTCCGTCACCGTGTCGAGCGCCGAAGTCGCCTCGTCGAGGATCAGGATGCGCGGGTTTTTCAAAAAGATGCGGGCGATCGAGATCCGCTGCTTTTGCCCGCCCGAGAGCATCACGCCGCGCTCGCCGATATAGCTGTCATAGCCGTCCGGCAGCGCCATGATCTCGTCGTGGATCTCCGCCCGCTTCGCCGCCTCGACGATCTCCTCGTCCGTGGCGTCGCCCCGGCCGTAGCGAATGTTGTCGCGGATCGTGCCGGCGAAGAGAAAGACGTCCTGTTGCAGCATGCCGATGCCGCGCCGCAGGCTCGCCTGCGTGAGCGTGCGCACGTTCTGCCCGTCCACATACACGCCGCCGTCCGTCACGTCGTACAGGCGCGGCAGGAGCTGGCAGAGCGTGGTCTTGCCGCCGCCGCTCGGCCCGACGAGCGCGAGCTTCTGCCCCGGCTCGACCGTGAGGTCGATATGGCTCAGCACCGGGACGCCGTTGGAATAGGCAAAGCTCACGTCGCGGTACTCGATGCGGCCCTTGATCTCGCCGATCTCCCGCGCGTCCGGCGCGTCGGCGATCTCCGGCTCCGTGCGCATGATCTCGAGGAAGCGGCCGAAGCCCGCCGTCCCTTGCATGTACATCTCCGCAAACTGCGTGAGCTTGCGCACGGGGGTGACGAAGGTCGAGACATAGAGAGAGAAGGTCACGAGGTTGATATAGTCCATGCTCCCGTGCATGATCAGCCAGCCGCCGAAGGCCACGACCACGACCTGCATGATACCGGTCGTGAATTCCATGCCGCTCATGAACAGGCCCATGCTCTTGTAATAGTCCACCTTCGCGCCGCGGAACAGCGCGTTGGCCTCCTCGAACTTTTCGTGCTCGACCTCCTCGTTGGCAAAGGCCTTCGCCGTGCGGATGCCGGAGATGCTGCTCTCGATCGCGGAGTTGATGTCCGCCGTCTTGCGCTTGACCTCGACGTTCGCGCGCTTCATGTTCAGCCGCTGCGAGAGCGTGAACCACAGGCACAGCGGCAGGATCAGCGTCAGCGCCAGGGCCAGCTGCCACTGCAGCGTGAAGAGCACCGCGAGCGAGCCCAGGATCGTCAGCGTGCAGATCACGACGTTCTCCGGGCCGTGGTGCGCGAGCTCCGTCACCTCGAGCAGATCGGAGGTGATGCGGCTCATCAGCACGCCGGTGCGGTTCCTGTCGTAAAAGCTGCAGGAGAGGTCCTGCATGTGCGTGAAAATGTCGCGGCGCATGTCCGACTCCGTCAGCACGCCCATGCGGTGCCCCACGACCGTGATGATGTAGTAGAGCACGCTCTTGAGAAAATAGGCCGCGACCATGATCGCCATGACGGCGAAAAAGGCCCGGTACAGCTTCTGCGGCAGCAGCGTCGTCATCGCGCTGCGCGAGACGTAGGGGAAGACGAGGTCGATCGCCGCCACCGTCAGCGCGCACGCCATGTCGATCGCAAAGAGCTTTCCGTGCGCCAGCACGTAGGCCATAAAGACTTTCAAGGGCTTCGCCCGGTAATCGATTTTCACGCAAGATCCCCCGCAAAGCGTTCGCGTGCCGCGACGGCCAGCGCGTCGCAGCGGTTGTTGTATTCGTTGTCGGCGTGGCCCTTGACCCAGTGACAGCGGATCTCGTGCGTCTCCGCGAGCGCGAGCAGCCGCTCCCACAGGTCCGGGTTCAGCGCCGGCTTTTTGTCCGGCTTGCGCCAGCCGCCGGCGCGCCATTTGACGGCCCAGCCCTTCTCCAGCGCGTCGACGACGTACTTCGAATCGGACCAGAGTTCGACGACGCAGGGCTCGCGCAGCGCCTCAAGTGCGGCGATCACGCCCATGAGCTCCATGCGGTTGTTGGTCGTCCGCGCCTCGCCGCCGGAGAGCTCCTTCTCCCGGCCGCCGTAGCGCAGGATCGCGCCCCAGCCGCCCGGGCCGGGATTGCCGCTGCAGGCTCCGTCGGTGTAGATCTGTCCTGTCTTCATTTCCTTTTCCTTATCCCCTCCCCCGGGGGAGGCAGGGAAAACGCGGCCGGCTCAGCGCCGGCGGCGCTCGAGCAGGACGCGGTATTCCGCGCGGTCGATGATGCCGGCCGCAAGGAACCCGTCGAGCTGCTTCTTCCAGTGGTCGTAGCCGCTCTCGTCGCCGCGGTAGCCCTGCAGACGGTCGTGCGAATGGACCGACGCCGTGCCTCCGCCGCTGGCCGAGGCGCCGCCGCGAACCCTGGCGCCGCCGAAATCCCTGTCGACACGCTTCGGCGCGCGGGCGGCCAGTATGATCGCGACGAGGATCACGACCGCGGCCGCGGCGATGGCGAGGATGCGGCCGGAGGGGAGCCGGCCCGTCCGGAAGCTCCATACCAGGCGCTGCCAGAAGCGCTCGAGATTTTCGTTGCCGACAAGCGAGGAGATCAGCATGACGATCACCACGATCAGAGCCAGCGGATTCTTTTTCTTCTGCTTTTTGTTGTTGTTCATGCGTCTCTCTCCTTTTTGATTACTCCTCGCCGTCCTCCGGCTCCTCGGCGCTCTCAACGCTCTCGGGCTCGGTCTTTTCGATGTCGATGACGCGGCTGCCCTCCGCGAGGCGCATCACGCGCACGCCCTGCGTGGCGCGGCCGAGGCGGGAAATGCGCTCGACCGGCGTGCGGATGATCGTGCCGTCGTTCGTGATGACGAGCAGGTCGTCGTCCTCGCCCACCATCTTGATCGCGGCCACGCCGCCGGTCTTGTCGGTGACGGAATAGTTCTTCACGCCGACGCCGCCGCGGCCGTGGACGCTGTATTCGCCGAGCTCGGTGCGCTTGCCGTAGCCCTTCTCGGTGAGGGAAAGCACATCGCGCCCGTCGCCGCTCGCGCCCGCTCCGACCACATAGTCGCCGGCGCGCAGGCGGATGCCGCGCACGCCGATGGCCGTGCGGCCCGTGGCGCGCACGTCGGTCTCGTTGAAGCAGACGGCCATGCCGTCGTGCGTGCCGATGAAGATCTGCTCATCGCCGGCGGTCTGCAGCACGGAGATGAGCTGATCGCCCTCCTCGAGCGTCAGCGCGCGGATGCCGCTGGCGCGGATGTTCTTGAGCGCGGCCTGCTCCATGCGCTTGACCGTGCCCTTGCGCGTGACGAAAACGAGATAGCTGCCCACGTCGATGCCGCGGCCGCAGATCATCGCGCTGATCTTCTCACCGGGCTCGATCTGCAGGATGTTGACGATGTTCGTGCCGCGCGCGTTGCGCCCGGCCTCCGGGATCTGGTAGCCCTTCTTGATATACACCCTGCCGCGGTTCGTAAAGAGCAGGATGTTGTCATGCGTCGAGGCGGTGAAGACCGTCTCGGTGTAGTCCTCGTCCTTCGTCGCCATGGCGCGCACGCCGCGGCCGCCGCGGCCCTGCGCGCGGTATTCGGCCACGGGCAGGCGCTTAATATAGCCGCCGTGGGTCAGCGTGTAGACGCACTGCTTCTCCTCGATGAGGTCCTCGATGTCGATCTCGTCCTCGACCTCCTGGATCTCGGTGCGGCGCTCGTCGCCGTACTTGTCGCGGATCGCGGCCAGCTCGTCCTTGAGCACGCCGCGGATCATCTCGGGCGAGGCCAGCAGTTCTTTATAATACGCGATCTTTTCCTCGAGGTCCTTATACTCCTGCTCCAGCTTCTCGCGGTTGAGGCCCTGGAGCTGGATGAGGCGCATGTCGCAGATAGCCTGCGCCTGCACCTCGGAGAGGGCGAAGCGCTCCATGAGGTTCTGTCTGGCGTTGTCATAGCTCGAACGGATGATGCGGATGACCTCGTCGATGTTGTCCTGCGCGATCAGCAGACCCTCGAGCAGATGGGCGCGCTCCTCGGCCTTCCGGAGGTCGAAGCGCGTGCGGCGGACGATGATGTCCTCCTGAAAGCTGAGATACTCGTCGAGGATGTGGCGCAGGGAGAGGATCTTCGGCTGGGTCTGGTTGTTGACCAGGGCCAGCATGTTGATCGAAAAGCTGGACTGCAGCGCGGTCTGGGCAAAGAGGCGGTTCAGGACCACCTGAGGATTGGCGTCCTTTTTCAGCTCGATGACGATGCGCATGCCGTTGCGGTCGGTCTCGTCCCGCAAATCGGAGATGCCCT
>CAMVJF010000073.1 GCA_947167725.1 uncultured Clostridia bacterium
GATCGAATCGTTGATGAACAGCACGCCGCCGAGCTCGCGCACATGCTCCAGACGATGCTCGACGCCGGCAAAACTCATTGCAACAGCGCGGCAGGTCTCATCGCTCACAAGCCCGTCGGTCGCAGCGAACGCGGCCAGATAATTCTGAACATTGTGCTCGCCCGGAATGCGGATCTCATCGGCGGCCAGTACCCGTCGCGCCTCGCCGCCGTGAACGCGATACAACACGCCATCCACGCAGCAGGCGCCGTCGTCGACGGAGGATTTATCCGAGAACCAGGAGATCGCAGCGGCAGCGTGCCCGGCGTAATAGGCGGAACGCGCGTCGTCAAGGTTGAGCACCAGCCGATCGGAGGCGGTCTGCGAGGAAAAGATCGACATCTTTGCGTCGATATAATCCTGATAGTCTCTGTGCTTGTCGAGATGATTCGGGGAAATATTCGTCACGACAGCGATATCCGGGCGACAGATCATGCTGTGAAGCTGGAAGGAGCTAAGCTCAAGAACGGCGATATCCTCCGACCTCATCTTCGGCACGTCGCAGAGCAGCGGATGACCGATGTTGCCGCCGAGATGAACGGTATAGCCGGCAGCCTTGAGAAGCTCAGAGATCACAGTCGTGGTCGTGGTCTTTCCGTCGCTGCCGGTAACGGCGATCGTGCGGCAGGGACAGAGGGAGAAAAAGACCTCCATCTCGGAGGTGACGACGCTCCCCTGCTCCTTCGCCGCGACCAGATGCTCATCAAAGGGCATCAGTCCGGGCGTACGGAAAATGACGTCCGTCGCAACTCCTTCAAGATAGTCCGGTCCGAGCTTGAGCTTCGCGCCGCGGCGCAGGAGCTCCGCGCCGTCGTCGCCCATCTCTTCCGGCGAACGCTTGTCGCAGACCGTGACGTCACAGCCATTGTCCAGAAGCAGGCGAATCAGCGGCATATTGCTGACGCCGGCTCCGATCACGGCGATCCGTTTGTCTTTCAAGCTATTAACATATTCATCAAGTGTCAATTATAATCACCTCAAAACAAATTTATTATAATTCTTTTAGGGTGTGATTACAAGTTACTTCTTGACTTGCGGGGGTGATTTGGCTAAAATAAGCGCCGTGAGCAGACCGAACGACCGCGGGTGTACGGCGAAAGCCCGCACATGAGGAAAGTCCGGGCTCCATAGGGCAAGGATAACGGGTAACGCCCGCCAGGGGTGACCCTCGGACAAGTGCAACAGAAAGATACCGCCCGCCGGTCTTGCACCGACGGGTAAGGGTGGAAAGGTGGGGTAAGAGCCCACCCGCCGCATGGAGACATGTCGGTGCTGTAAACTCTATCCGGAGCAACGCCGTGGGAGAGCGCATAGGCCGGCCCGGCCGCTCTCGGGAGGCGGCTTGAGCTTGTCGGCAACGGCAAGCCTAGATAGATGGTCGTTTAAGACAGAACCCGGCTTACAGATCTGCTCATACGAAAATACCCGGACGGGACCGTCCGGGTTTTTTGTCTACAGCGAGGAGATGATCCGTCAAAACACATACTGCGGATCCGCCAGGTAGTCGAACACATGGAAGGACGCTCCTCTGTAGCTTGGCTTCATGCTGCTGGTCGTTCGCAGCTCGAGACCGTTCGTGAGCGTAATGACACGCGAATGTGTTTCGCTGTCATAGCGAAGATCCGAGACATATTGGGAATCGATATAAACGATCGTCCCGCTCATGCCTGTGACCTTGAGCGTGTTCAGCAGCTTCGGCTGCGTGATATAGCCTGCTCCGTACGGCTCGTAGAGGCCGTCGTGCTCCCGCTTCCCGACGCTGTAGGTCAGGAGGAAATTCGGCTCGGTGCGGAAATACACAAGACCGTTGTCATAGGCGTTGCTGTGGAAGGCAAAAATATGCGCGCCGGTATCCTTGCCGTCCTCGGTGACCATCGCGCCGAGATCGACCGCGGGGCCGAAATACTTTTCAAGATTTGCCGTCACATTCGCAACGCTCACAAAGATCTTGCTGTAATGATTGAAATAATCCTCTTTTTTCACGCAGGTCATCAGATCGGGATTCTGCAGCACAAGGGTCCCGTCATGCTCTTCAACGGCAAGGACGATGCGGCTGTTTCCCTCGAAACGGATCGTCTCCCGATTGCGATTGAGCGTCCACTCATAGGTGAAATCCTCAATCTTCGCCGTTCCGTCCTCGCTGATGACTATCTCGGACTCTTCCGGATCATAAAGATTGACCCACGTGCCGATCATACGGTCATGAAGCGCCTCAAAAGCAGCGTTGTCCTTGAGGATATCGAGGTTGTTGCGGTAGATCGGGAGGAAATCGGCATACTCCACCTCGGCCTTCTGCGCGTCCGAAAGCGCGGCATAAGCCTGCTCGGCGGCGATGATCTCGTCCTCATTCTCAAGCGTGGCGTCGCCGATCGCCTCGATCATTGCGTCGACCTTTTTTGCTTCCGGGCTTTTGCCGCACGCAGAGAGCAGAAACAAAGAGAGAAGGATCCATATGATCGCCAAAACCGTTTTCTTCTTCATGGCACGGTCTCCATTCCTTGTCAGTTTGCAGAGTCACGCTCTGTATCAATTATCATAGAAAAGCCGCGTCGATTTGTCAAGAGAACGCATGAAAAAGCCTCCCGCCGAAAAACACGGCAGGAGGCGGAACAGCTTTTAGTTCAGGCAGGTTCCAACACGATCTCGTCTTCGGGGAGCGTGGATAGGAAGCTATCGTCGTTTTTGACAAAGCCGGGGGGGCGGTGGTAGGTCATTATGCCGTCCTGCAGCAAAACATACCCGAGATCCACACGAAAGTATTCGATCCCGCCGATGCGGACGTACACATTGTTTGCCGTCATCAGCTGAAGCGTAACGCCGTAATACGGGACATCCGACAGAAAGTTGACCTGCGCCTCGTAATCATTGAGAGCGCCCGTTCCGTCGGCGTTGATCGTCAGGCGGTCGTCAGAGGATGAACTCTTCCACTCCCCGACAAAGGGGCTGAACAGTTCTCCCGCCTCCTCTACGCTGAGCATCGGGATCACGTCGCCTTCCTCCGCCGGTTCCTCCTCAACCGCGTCGGTCAGGGACGGCGATAGCGCGCAGGCGGAGAGAAGAAGCACGGCGCACAGCGCCCATGCACTCAAAAACAATACTCTGTTTTTCATTTCAAAAGCCGGACCCGCTCCTTTCGCACAGCTTTGCCGCGGAGGGAGCGGGTCGTTTTCCTTATTTATGATCGTTATTCCGCGTCTTCCCAGTTGTGCCAGACGTTCTGGACGTCGTCGTTGTCCTCGAACATGTCGAGCATCTTCTGCATGTTCTTGATGTCGTCCTCGCTCGTGAGTTTGATATAGCCGTTCTGCGGGAGCATCTCGACCTGAGCGGAAAGAAGGGAGTAACCCTTCGCGGTCAGCGCGTCGGCCACGGAGGCGATGTCATCCTCGGAGGTATAGACGTTGTAGACCTGATCCTCGGGCTCAAAGTCGGCGGCGCCGGCGTCGAGCGCGTCCATCATCACGGTATCCTCGTCAAGCTCCTCGTCCTCGTTGTCGATGACGATGACGCCCTTGCGGTCAAAGGACCAGGACACACAGTTGGCCGTGCCCATGTTGCCGCCGTACTTGTCAAAGTAATGACGGATTTCGCCCGCGGTACGGTTGCGGTTATCGGTCATGGCCTCGACGATCACCGCCACGCCCTGCGGGCCGTAGCCTTCATAGGTGATCTTTTCGTAGTTCTCGGTATTGCCGGAGCCGAGGGCCTTGTCGATCGTACGCTTGATGTTGTCATTCGGCATATTGGCAGCCTTGGCCTTGGCAATGACGGCGGCCAGCTTGGAATTGCTGCGCGGATCGCCGCTGCCGCCTTCTTTGACCGCGACGACCATTTCACGCGCGATCTTGGTAAAGGCCTGCGCACGCTTCGCGTCGGCAGCGCCCTTGGTCTTCTGTATATTGTGCCACTTGGAATGTCCTGACATGTCTTTTTCTCTCCTTTATAGGCGTATGGCTTGAAAAAAAGCTCTGTTAACGGCACTCAGTTTAGCACAACAAGGCTTTGATGACAAGAGCTATTTTATATCCGCGGCACCAGGAGCATGTCGGAGGACATCGGGTATTTCTCGTTCAATCTCTCGATTGCTTCCATACTCGAATGATGCTCCTTGGCGATCTCCCACAGGCTCCGACCGCGGCTCCTGACCGCATAGAGGGAAGGCGTCTCGTCCCTGGAAATGGACGCGTCCGTATCCAGCTCAATCGAGCAGAGATAGCTGCGCTCCGTCCTCTCCTGCGTTTTGACGGCAAAACAGATCTCCGCTTCGATCCGGATCGCGTCGCCCTCATTTTGCGTGAAAAGCGAGGTGATCCAAACGGAGGCGATCTCGCAATCCGTCTCCGGGAGTTGCGTTTCAAAGCTAAAGAGCTTCTGCGTCGAGTCGAACGTGCCGTCTTCCCCGCGCAGCAAGAGGCTAACCGAGACCGAAGCCGAGGCCGTCCGATCCGTGACGGAATATGAAAGGATATCGGCGTGCTGCGCGGCAACGGAAGCGTCAGGCTCGCTGAGGGATATCGGTTCGGAGCTCCTGCAGGCGAGCTCCGTGACGCTGCGGCCGAGGCAAAGAGAAACGCTGTCACGGCTGCATACGGAGGGGCAGCGCGTACTGTATGCGTCAACGATGTAATCCAGCGGGATCTTCCGCGAAAATACCGCCTGAGCGACGGCATGCAGCTCAAGCTCGATGACGCGGCCGCCGTTGATCGCGTCGGAGAGCGAGGCATACAACGCCGTCGGCTCAAGTTTCATCTCTCCGAGCGTGCTCTCCTCGTCGCCCGAATCGATCAGTACGCTGAACGGCAGGCACATCTCCTGAAAAACAGGACTTCCCTTTTCGTCCGATGCGAGAACGAAGCGAAACGACGCGCCGCCCTTGACCAGCGCCTTTCCACCGATCATCTGCGTATCGCGCATCTGAAGCTCGACGTGAGATAAGAGCAGACTTTCCGCCTCCGGCTGCGAGACGGGTATCTGCTCGCTGACGACGAAGCTTTTTTCGCAGATCTGCGAAAGGATCTCGCATTCGCTCCGCTCGCGCAGAAGCTGCAGTTCGCTCAGCGACTCTCCTCCGGCCGCAACGCCGCTGACGACGCTCTCCCGGACATAGCAGCACAGCTCTGCGCGTACGGTGAGCTCGACGGACAGCTTGCGCGGATTGACCGCCCGCGCCTGTACGCCCTGGAGGATCAGCGACACCTGACTCTCTGCGTCCGCCTCTCCGCAGCCGTCAAAGGAGATCGTGAAGTCCTTGTCAAGCTTCATCGAACACAGCGAAGCGCGGTCTTCCGTCAGATAAAACACCGTGATCTCCGCCTCCGCTTCGATCACCGTACTGCTTTCGCCCGCTTCTTTTCCTTTCAGGTAAAGCTGCGCTTCTGCCCACGCGATCTTGCCGATATCCTCCTTGACGTCGGAAACGACGCATTCCGCGTGTTCCCGAATGATTCTCGTCTGATGGAACAGCTCCCGGCAGCACGGGACGGTTGTGGTGTTGAATACGATTTCCATTTCGCTCTCCCCTTCTGTACGCTTTGTACAAGGCTATGAGCAGGGAGTCCGCTTTATGTGCGTTTTCCGAAAGAGAGAGATCAGGCGAGAGATACACTTCGGCAAACGAAAAACAATTACCTTCATATCGCGCCTCCTTTATCAACATCCGCGTAGCAGCCAGACTCCGCCGCCGATCAACGCGGCGGAAAGAGCAAACCACCAAAAAGACTTGGGCAGGACCAGAGACAGAATGATAAGAACACCGGCTCCAATCGCGACCAGACCGAGATATCGGAATCCGTTTCTGCGCAAAATAACGCCCCCTCGCCTATTAATACTTCATTATAGGCGAACGGGCGTCCTGATATGACAGATTTTTACGTTTCTTTCACATCCCAGGGCTTTTGCCTGGCAGTAAGGTCATAGAGCCGGACGTAGGAGGAATACCGTTTCGGCGCGATCCGTCCTTGCTCGATCGCCTCGCGTACGGCACAGCCGGGTTCCTTGAGATGGGCGCAGTCGATGAAGCGGCATTTTCCTATGTAAGGAGCGAACTCGGGAAAATCGTATTGCAGATCCTCCTTTGCAATCGACTGCATCATCTGGATCTCAAAGGAGGCAAATCCGGGAGTATCGGCTATATAACAGTCTTCACCGAGACGGTACAGCTCGACGTGGCGGGTTGTGTGCTTGCCGCGGCCGAGATGCTCGCTCACCTCGTCAGTCGGGATCGCAGCGCCGGGCATCAGGGTATTCAGGATGCTCGACTTGCCGACGCCCGAGTTTCCCGTGAGCGCGCATACCTTCCCGCGAAGCACTTCACGCAACTCTTCCATCCCCTCTCCGGTCTCCGCGCTCGTGCGGATAACGGTGTAGCCCGCACTGCGGTATAGCTCGTACAGCTCGTCTCCGGCGTTGAGATCGACCTTGTTCACGCAGATCACGAGCTCGCAGCTCGCCTCATTCGCGATAACGGAAACGCGGTCGATCAGAAAGGGGTCTGTGACCGGATTGACATTGGCGGCGATAAAGACGAGCGTATCAATATTTGCCACCGCGGGACGGATGAAGAAATTCTTTCGCGGTTCGACAGATTCGATCCGCCCGCTCTTTCCGCTGTCTGTGACGAGGCGGACATGATCGCCCACAAGAGGCGAGGTCCCGTCAAGCCGGAATCGGCCGCGGGCTTTGCAGGCGACGACGCCGTCCGTCGTCTGCACATAGTAGAAGCCGCTGAGGGCTTTGATGATCAAACCTTCCGTCATTGTCAATCCTGTCCCAGAGAGACCTGGAGGGTGACCTTGCTGTGTTCCTGCACGCTCTCGCCGATCTGGATGTTCTGGCCTACTACGGTCCCGCGGTCAAGCGGGCTGTCGATCCATTCGGAGCCTGCGTAGTTGAGGTTATTGCCCGTGAGCTTGCTGATGGCCGCCTCCTCAGACAAACCGATGAGGTTCGGCATCTGAACATACTGCACGCGCGGACCGCTGCTGACGTTGAGATAGACCGTGGAGCCGCTGATGATCTTCTCCCCGGCCGAAGGACTGGTAGAGATCACATAGTTATGTGCGACGGTGTCGCTGGTCGCCGCTTCCACCTCGACGGCAAAGCCGGTCTTTATCAGGAGAGCCATCGCCTCGCGATACTCATAATTGGAGACATCGGGGATCGCGATGGAAGTCATGCTGCGGCTGACGGAGATCTCGACCGTGACGCCCTCGTTTTCAATACTCATGCTGCGCCCGGGATCCGGCTTTTGGCTGATGATGATGCCGGGCTCGGTCTCGTTGGTATAGACGTCGGTGATGATAAAGCTGTAGATCGGATCGGCGTTGCGAACGACATCGTCATAACGGCTGCCGACAAAATCGGGCAGGTCAACACGCTCGGCCGGGGAAAACAGGTCCTTCACCCAGAAGTTCCATAGAAACACAAACAGGAAGATCGAGACGAGAAGCAGGCCGAATGAACCTCTCAGAAAGCTGACCTTGGATGCCTTCTTGCGGCGGATATCATAGCTTGCCTTCGTCAGCTCGCTGTAGGAGACGACCGGCTTGACCGCATCTTCCACTTCCGGCTCGGGAGGAAGCTCTTGCTTCATGGCATTGCGTGTGAATTCATCGAGCGCCTCGAGCAGTTGTCCGGCCGTCTGGTAGCGGGAATCGAGGTCTGCGCTCATCGCCTTGAGCGTGATGTATTCGAGCTCCTCGGGAATCGAG
>CAMVJF010000074.1 GCA_947167725.1 uncultured Clostridia bacterium
GGCAGGATCGCGCACTTATAGGGAGCGAGCGCCGGGTGGAGATGCAGCACGGTGCGGATGTCGTCGTTGCCCTTCTTGTCCTGGCCGACGACCTGCTCGTCATACGCCTCGCACAAAAAGGCGAGCGCAACGCGGTCACAGCCGAGCGAAGGCTCGATAACATAGGGGATATAGTGCTCGTTCGTGTCCTGGTCGAAATAACTCAGATCCTTGCCGGAAGCCTCCTGATGGCGGCCGAGATCGTAGTCCGTGCGGTCGGCGATGCCCCAAAGCTCGCCCCAGTCGGTGAAGGGAAAGGCATACTCAATGTCGGTCGTCGCACGGGAGTAGAAGGCCAGCTCGGCTTTCTCATGGTCGCGCAGACGCAAATGCTCTTCGGAGATGCCGAGAGAGAGAAGCCAGCGTTTGCAGTAGTCCTTCCAGTAGGCAAACCACTCAAGGTCGGTTCCCGGCTTGCAGAAGAACTCGCACTCCATCTGCTCGAACTCGCGCGTACGGAAGGTGAAGTTGCCCGGGGTGATCTCGTTGCGGAAGGCCTTGCCGACCTGGCAGACGCCGAAGGGAAGCTTTTTTCTGGTCGTGCGCTGGATGTTGGCAAAGTTGACAAAGATGCCCTGCGCGGTCTCCGGGCGCAGATAGCAGACGGAGGAGGAGTCCTCGGTCACGCCGATGGCGGTCTTGAACATGAGGTTGAACTTGCGGATCGGGGTGAAATTATGCTTGCCGCAGACAGGGCAGACGATGTCTTCATGCGCGGCAATGAAGGTGTCCATCTCGTCGAAGGTCATCGCGTCGACGTTGACCTCGCTATGCTCCTCGCCGATGAGTTTGTCGGCGCGGTGACGGGCTTTACAGCTCTTGCAGTCGAGTAGAGGATCGGAGAAGCCGGCCACGTGCCCGGTCGTCACCCAGGTCTGCGGGTTCATCAGGATCGCCGCGTCGAGACCGACGTTGTAGGGGCTTTCCTGCACAAACTTCTTCAGCCAGGCCTTTTTGACGTTGTTCTTGAACTCGACGCCCAGCGGACCGTAGTCCCAGGAGTTGGCAAGTCCGCCGTAGATCTCGCTGCCGGCGTATACAAAGCCGCGGTTCTTGCACAGGGCGACGATCTTGTCCATCGTTTTTTCGTTGTGTTCCATGTTTTTCTTCCTTTCCCGCGGCTGGCTGCCGCAGAGAGATTATTTGTCTTCCGACAAAAATCTAATATATCAGATTGTTCCGGACGGTGCAACGAAAACTTATTATTGGCAATAAAAAAACAGTATAAAATAACGAAAACAAAAAGGTTGAAAAAACAACAAAAAAAGTGTTAACATAATCCGTGTTAAGGTGTATACTATAAAAACAACAGAACTATTGAGGTGGAAGTCATCGTGCAGGAGAAAAAGAGAAAAACTGCAAAACATACGAGCGAAGCACACAGAACGCGGGAAGAGATCAAAAAGGACTATCGAAAGAAAAAAGCGACAGTCGTTTTTGCCATCGCGTTGGTGTATCTGGTGATCGTCGCGGCTGCCGCCGTCATCATCGACGATCGACATGTCGAGATCTCGCTGCGGGGAGACGAAGATCTTCTTGCCGAAGTCGGACACGAGCTGGTCGACCCCGGCGCCGAGGCATATCTGAACGGCAACCTCTTTGGACGCAGCAGAAATGAGATCCCCGTGCGTGTCGAGGGAAAGCCGGACATGGATAAGATCGGCGATTATCTTGTCGTCTATCGCGCGGATTTTGCGAACAAGGGCGCCGAATGCAGCCGTATGGTTCACGTCCGCGATACTACGCCGCCCGAGATCACGCTCAAGCACGAGGACGGATACCTTGCCAACTGGCTCGTGGGCTATACCGAAGAGGGCTACACTGCCATTGATAATGTCGACGGCGATATCACAGACTGCGTCGTGCGCACCGAGGTGGACGACAAGGTCTTTTACAGCGTGACAGACAGCTCGGGGAACGAAGCAAAGGCGGAGAGACAGATCGAATACAGTCTTTCCGAGCCGATGATCAAACTTATCGGCGGCGAAGAGGTGGAGATCGGCGCCTGCCTGCGCTATGAAGATCCGGGCTATGAGGCAATCGACGGAAGCGGCAACGATCTGACGAGTTATGTTCAGGTGACGGGAAACGTGGTGCCTTATCAAGTCGGACGCTACCAGCTGAACTACTCGATCACAAACGAACAGGGGGAGACCGCGACTGCGCAGCGCATCGTCGACATCGTCCCGCAGCCTTATATCAAGACCGTGATCCCCGAGGAAAAGACGATCTATCTCACTTTCGACGACGGACCGAGCGAGTATACCGACCGCCTGCTCGACGTGCTGGCGCGCTACGACGCCAAGGCGACCTTCTTTGTCACAGGCTTTCAGCCGGAATACTTTGACTGCATCGGCCGCGCTTACCGCGAGGGGCATGCGATCGGCGTCCACAGCCAAACGCATGAATATGAGATCTGCTACGCCAACGACCAGGCCTTTTTCGATGACTTCCTGTGGATGGAGGATCTGATCTATTCTCAGACCGGCAGTTATACCAAGCTCTTTCGATTCCCCGGCGGCAGCAGCAACACGGTCAGCCGCATGTACAGTCCCGGGATTATCTCGAGGCTGGCAAAATATATGACCGACATGGGGTATGTCTATTTCGACTGGAGCGTTGACAGCGGCGACGCGCTCGGCGGCGCGAAAACCAGCTATGCGGTCGCCAACAACGTTACCGCGGGCTGCAGCGAGGAGACTGTGAGCGTCGTGCTGCAGCACGATACAAAGGGCTTCAGCGTCAACGCGGTCGAGTCGATCCTGCGCTGGGGCAAGAATCACGGCTATACCTTCAAGGCGCTCGACGAAACAAGCTATACGGCGCATCATCCGATCGCCAACTGACAATCTGTAACAGGAGGGCTTCACCATGATTCTTGCTATCGACGTGGGAAACACCAACATCGTCCTCGGCGCGATCGACGAGGGAAAGATCGTTTCCGTCGTGCGCATCCATACCGATACGCGCGAGACGGAGGCGGAGTATACGATCAAGCTCAAGGAGATCTTCTACGCCTACGGTATGTCGGCGGAAGAATTTGAAGGCGCGATCCTCTCGTCGGTCGTTCCTCCCGTGACCGGCGCGATCTCCCGCGCGGTCAGGCAGCTTACGGGACTGGAATGCCTGATTGTCGGACCCGGTATGAAGACCGGGATGAATATCCGAATCGATGATCCCGGCACGGTCGCCGGTGATCTGATCGTCGGCGGCGTCGCAGCCATGCAGTTTTACGGAACGCCGGTCATCGTGCTCGATCTCGGCACTGCGACGACCGCCACGGTAATTGATGAGAAGGGCTCCTTCCGCGGCGGCGCGATCATGCCCGGCGTGAAGCTTTCTTACGGAGCTCTTGCTGCGGGGACGAGCCTGCTGCCCGATATATCCATCACTCCGCCGAAAAAATGCATCGCGACGAATACGGTCGATTGTATGCGTTCCGGCGCCGTCTATGGAACGGCGTCCATGATCGACGGGCTGATCGATCGCATGGAGTCGGAGATGGGGCAGAAGTGCGCCGTCGTTGCTACCGGCGGTCTTGCCTCGAGCATTACGCCGTATTGCAGACATGCGATCGAATGCGACGACGATCTTCTGCTTAAGGGAATGTGGGTCCTGTATCAGAAAAACAAGTGAGAACAACAAAACGTCCGGACCGAAACGGTCCGGACGTTTTGTTGTGTTTTGCCGCAGGACGGAATTGTCAGCCCTCGTTCCAGGCCTTGATCTGTGTTCGCAGCCAGTCCGCCCACTCGTCGATCCCCTCGCCGGTGCGGGCGGAGATCGGGATGATCTTCATGTTGGGATTCAGACGGCGGACATATTTTTCGCAGGCTGCAAGATTAAAGTCGAAGTAAGGGAGCACATCGATCTTGTTGATCAGCAGCACGTCACAGATGGAGAACATGAGCGGATACTTCAGAGGCTTGTCGTCCCCCTCGGGAACGGAGAGGATCATTGCATTTTTCGACGAGCCCGTATCAAACTCCGCGGGGCAGACGAGGTTGCCGATGTTTTCAAGAATGGCAAAATCGACGTCGTCCACGCCGAGTCCCTCAAGACCCTGGCGTGTCATCCCCGCGTCAAGATGGCACATGCCGCCGGTGTGGAGCTGGATGACCTTCGCCCCCGTCTTTTCGATCGTGGCTGCGTCGACGTCGGAGTCGATATCGGCCTCCATGACGCCGATGCGGAATTCGTCCTTCAGCGCGGCGATCGTACGCTGAAGGGTCGTCGTTTTGCCGCTGCCGGGAGAACTCATTAAATTGAGCAGAAAGACTTTGTCCTTCTTCAGTTCCTGACGAAGCTTGTCAGCCTCGCGATCATTGTTTTCAAATACGCTCTGCTTGATTTCAAGAACACGGAAACCTTCCATGGAAAAAACCTCCGATGTATGGTATAATAGAATAATAAAACAAGTTTAGCACGCTTTGCCGTTTTTTTCAATGCTTCGAAGCAGAAAAGGGGAAACGAAATGATGCGATACCAGGCGATCCTATTTGATATGGACGGAACGGTGCTCGACACGCTGCGGGATCTCAACGCCGCGGTCAACCAGACGCTTGCTCATTTCGGTTATCCGGTCCAGAGCATCGACGACACTCGCCGATTCGTCGGCAACGGGTCAAGGCGTCTCATTGAGCTTTCCGTCCAGGACGGGATGCCGGACGAGCGGATCGACGAGCTCCTCGCATGGTATCTGCCATATTATAACGCCCACGCAAACGACACGACCGCGCCATATCCGGGAATCCGCTCTGTGCTCGACGCCTTTCATCGCGATGGCTTGCCGATGGCGATCGTATCAAATAAGCCGGACCGAACGGTAAAGAAGCTTGCCGAGCAGCATTTCGCCGGCCTCTTTTCCTGCGCGGTGGGAGAAGACGAGGCCCACGGCATCCGCCGGAAGCCGGCGCCGGACACGCTTCTGGCCGCCGCCTCCGCATTATGCGCGCAGCCGGAGCGATGCCTCTATGTCGGCGACTCCGAGGTCGATATTCTTACTGCCTCGCGTGCGGGGATGGATTGCGCCTCCGCGCTGTGGGGCTTTCGCAGCCGTGAAGAGCTTCTATCCGCGGGAGCACGTTTCCTGATAAATAAACCGGAGGAGCTTTACGGTTTCTTGCATGAACAGAGCACAGTATAGAAAAGCGGAAAACGAGAGGATCCGTCAGACGGATCCTCTCGTTTGTTTACAGAGCTTGTTTTTTGATCAGTGCCCAGCGCCGCGGATACTTCAGCGGAGTCGGCGCGATCTTGCGTATCAGGATCGCGCTGTGGATGATCTCTGTGCCGGGGATCGCGATGTCTTGATCGGCTTCGATTACGCCGCCGAGCAGCGAAACGGCGCGCTCGGCTTCGCGGAGCTCTTCGGAGTGCTCCGGCCCTTTCATGGCGATGAAAAGGCCGCCGGTCTTTACATAGGGAAGACACAGCTCACACAGTACGTTCAGCCGCGCTACCGCGCGGGAAACAGCAAAATCGAAGGACTCGCGAAAGCCATCCGGGATCTCCTCGGCGCGCGCGTGAACGCATCTGACGTCAGGAAAGCCAAGAGCCTCACATGTTGACCGCAGAAAGCCTAAGCGTTTATCCAGACTGTCGAGCAGAACAAGCGACAGGGAAGGGTCGCAGATCTTGAGCGCGAGACCGGGAAAACCGGCGCCGGTTCCGACATCGATCACGCGTTTTCCCGAAAAGTCTGCGAGCGTCAAGATCGAAGAGCTGTCGAGAAAATGCAGTCTTGCAACTTCATCTTCTTCAACGATCGCCGTCAGATTCATTACTTTGTTTGTCTCAATCAGCCTCTCGGCATAGAGACGAAAACGCTGCAGCGCGCTCTCATCATACGGCAACGAAAGCGCGGCAAAACCGTCGATCAGGTTTTTCTCCAGCATCGATCAAGCCTGCTTTTCCTGCTCGATAGAGAGCTTGAGCGCCTTGGCAAGCTGATCGGGACAGGATGTGGGCTTGCGTCCGCAACGAATGCCCTCCAAACGATGGATCACTTCTTCGACATCCATGCCCTCGACAAGACGGGAGATCCCCTGCAGATTGCCGTCGCAGCCGCCGATAACGGAAAAGCTCTTGAGCTTGCCGTCCTCCGTCTCGATCTCCATATACTGTGAGCATACGCCTTTCGGCCTGTATGTGAATTTCATCGGGATCGCTCCTTTTTATGCTTTTCTGCATGATACCACCGCCCTTTGCTCTGCGTCAAGAGAGGGAAGAATATTGCTCCCGGAGCTTTGCATACGATGTGGAGAAAAGGGAGGGGAAGCGACGATGAGCGAAGGAAAACAACTGGCCGTTCTCGGCGCGGTGTTGCTGATCCTGTATCTGTTCGGCCCCGCCGATGCCTCCGCACCGTCGAACGCTTATGAGAGCGCGTCTTATCAACTCTCTGCGTCAGCGGACGATAATGATTCCAAAGACTCTTTCTGCGGTATCATCCCGGAACCCGCAGCTTCATCAGAGGACTGGGAGGAGGCATTCTTTACGCCTTCCCGCGCGGAAACTGCGGTAGAGCTGACGATTTCCGGAAAGGCGTTGCTGAAAAACGAGACCTCTTACGCGGTCGACCCGTGGCAGATCGTCGAGGACGGTACGCCGATCCGTCTGCATGCGGGCGGCCCGCAGGTTTTGATCGTCCACACGCATTCATCCGAAGCGTATATGCCGGCTGGAATTGATCGCTATGAGCCGAGCGACAGCGCGCGGACGGAGGACAGCGAGCATAACATCATCCGTGTAGGCGATGAGCTGACACGGCTCTTTGAGCAGGCGGGATTGTCGGTGATCCACGATCGAAACATCTATGACTTTCCGAGCTATACAGGCTCGTACGCACGCAGCGGCGCAGCTGTGGAGCAGCTGCTGCGAGAGTATCCCGGCATTTCCGTCGTGCTCGACGTCCATCGGGACGCTCTCGGATCGGACGATGTGATCTATAAAACCGTCGCGGAGGAGGCGGGGACCTGCGCCAGTCAGGCGATGCTTCTCGTGGGAACAGACGAGAGCGGCCTCTACCATCCGAAATGGCGGGAGAATCTATCCTTGGCGCTGTATCTTCAAAACGCGCTCGCCGCGGAGCATCCGACGCTTATGAGGCCCGTGTCTCTTGTTCCGCAAAGGTATAATCAGAATCTTTGCCCGGGCATGCTCATCCTCGAGGTCGGAAGCAGCGGGAACACGATGCAGGAGGCGCTTGCGGCGGCAAGACTCTTCGCCGCCACCGCCGCGCCCGCTCTACTCCGGCTGCTTGAAAGCGAATGATCCCGGCAGCCGCATCAGCTCCTTTTCCCCGCTTTACAAATGGAGGTCAGCATGATATATTGACTTCAGAAGCAGGTGGAAAAACCGCCAACAACAATACATTAAAAGGAGCGATATACTTATGAAAAAATGGGTCTGCCCTGTCTGCGGTTATGTACATGAAGGCGACACGCCTCCCGAAAAGTGCCCCGTCTGCAAGGTTCCCGGCGAGCGTTTCACACTCCAGGCCGAGGAGCTGAGCTGGGCTGCCGAGCATGTACTGGGCGTCGGCAAGGTCTTCGGCGCCGACGTGCCCGAGGACGTCAAGGAGACCATCATCGCCGGTCTGCGCTCCAACTTTGAGGGCGAGTGCAGCGAGGTCGGCATGTATCTGGCCAT
>CAMVJF010000075.1 GCA_947167725.1 uncultured Clostridia bacterium
CCTTCTATTATAGAACGGAGACATGAATTGTGCAACCTCGTGCGCGTGCGCGCCGTGGATCTCCACGCCGTCGACGCCCGCGATCTTGCAGCGCACCGCGCCGTCGGCGTAGCTGTTGATCAGCTCGTGGATGTACTCGGTGGTGAAGTCGTTCATGTCGTCGATCTTGTAGCCGCGGCCGGCCTGGAAGGCGGCGGGGTGCAGCTGGCAGAAGAGCTTCGCGCCGTAGGAGTGGACCATGTCGGCGAGCTTGCGCCAGCCGGGGATATAGCTGTTGTCGGAGATGGCGGGACGGCCGACGCTGGGTTTGCCGTGGGGGCTGCCGGGCATGATGATCAGACCCACGCCGCCCTCGGCGCGCTCGCGGACGTACTCGGTGAGCACGTCGTTGATGTTGCCTTCGCTGTCGCAGAAGTGGACGCACATCGACGAGAAGACGACGCGGTTCTTCAGCTCGACGCTTCCGATTTTGATGGGGGTAAATACATTCATAGTGATCTGCTCCTGTTCAAAGAGATTTGAGAATATAAAGGGGTCCGGATGCGGATCGCCCGGAGGCGGGGCCTCAGGCGCTCAGGGCCTTTTGCGTGCGGATGCGGTCGATCAGCAGGCAGCCGCCCACGACCAGCGCGACGACGAGGATGCCGAGCAGATCCGTCCAGCCGGAGGGGAAGAGCATCAGCAGGCCGCCGACGAAAGCGGCGATCCTCATGGGGATCGGGATTTTGATCTTAAAGAAGCCGATGGTGCCGAGCGTGAGAGCGAAGGTGCCGATGATGGAGGTGACGACCACCTGCAGCACGACGAGCAGCGCGCCCTCGAGCAGCAGCGCCTGGTTGTTGACGAACAGATAGGGGACGATAAAGACCGGTATGCCCAGATAACAGGCCGTGAAGCCTGTTTTCAATGGCTTCGCGTCCGCGATGCCCGCGGCGAGATAGGCCGCGAGGGCGACCGGCGGGGTGATCGAGGAGATGCAGGAGAAGTAGAAGATGAAGAGGTGAGCGGCGAGCGTTGGGATGCCCATGTTGATGAGCGCGGGGCCGGCCACGGCGGCGCCGATGACGTAGGCCGCGACGGCGGGCAGACCCATGCCCAGCACGATTAGCATGATCATCGTAAAGAACAGCGCGAGGAAGGAGCTGTTGCGTCCCAGCTCCATCGCGAGCTGGGAGAAGCGCAGGCCCAGACCGGTGAGGTTGATGACGCCGATGATGATGCCCGCGCAGGCGCAGGCGGAGGCCGCGTCGAGCGTGTTCCTGCCTGCGTTGATCAGACCCTCGAGGATGTCCTTCGGCATCATGCGCGTGTCGCGCTTGAGCCAGGAGAGGACGATCAGGGCGATGGTGGTGATGAAGGCGGTGCGGATGATCGGATAGCTCATGCAGATGAGCACGATCAGGATCACGAGCGGCAGCAGCAGGTGTCCGCCCTCCTTGAGGACCTCCTTGAGGACGGGCAGCTCCTCACGCGGCGTGCCGTCGAGCTTTTTGCGCTTTGCCTCGAAGTGCACGGAGAGGAAGACGGAGAAAAAGTACAGGAAGGCGGGCAGCACGGAGGCGCGCACGATGGCGCTGTACGGGGTGGCGATCAGCTCCGACATGATGAAGGCCGCGGCGCCGAGGATCGGGGGACAGAGCGTGCCGCCCGAGGAGGCGGCCGCCTCCACCGCGCCGGCGAAGTGCGGCTCATAGCCGTTCTTCTTCATCAGCGGGATCGTGAGCTGACCCGTCGTGACGACGTTGGAGGCGGCGCTGCCGGAGACCATGCCCATCAGGGCGCTGGCGATGACCGCCACCTTCGCGGGGCCGCCCGCGTAAGGACCGGCGATGGAGAACGCGCTTCTCGTCATCGTGTCGCCGGCCTTGGTCTTGTTCAGGAAGGCCCCGAACAGGACGAAGATGAACACCGTTGTGGCCGCCACCTTGGAGGTAGAGCCGAACAGGCCGTTGTCCGTCATGTAGAGGATGGTCGTCAGACGGGACACGCTGTAGCCGCGGTGCTTCCAGATGCCCGGCAGATACTTGCCGACGAAGGCGTAGGCGAGAAAGAGGATGGCGATGATCGGCAGGGCGTTGCCGATGGCCCGGCGGGTGACCTCGATGACGACGACGAGCGCGATGCACATCATCACGATGTCCGTGGTGTTGCACATGATGCCGCGCGTGAGGATGTCGTCATAGTTGATCACATAGTAGAGGAACGGGACCGTGCTCACGACGGCGAAGATCACGTCGTAGAAGGGGATCTTGTCTCCGGCCGACTTCACGGGCTTGTAGAGCAGGAAGATCAGCGAGCAGACGAAGGTCAGGAAAATGTTGATGTGCACGGTGCTCGTCAGCAGTCCGAAGATCAGGATGTAGATCTGCACGAGCGCGAAGATCAGACACCAGGCGTAGACGATTTTCTTGGATAATCCGGAAAGATTACGTTTCATAAGCGTTCTCCTTCAAGCCGCCGGAGGATCGGCGGTCAGGAACAGATTACAGGGAGGCGAGATGCTCCAGGACCTCGTCGAGATCCATGACGTCGCCGTATTTCATATCCATGTCGAACAGGTTGAACTCATGCGCCTTGGGGGAGCGGTCGCCGCAGCACTGTTCGGGGATGACGATGCGGTAGTTGCAGTAGAAAGCGTCCATGACGGCGGCGCGCACGCAGCCGCTGGTGGAGATGCCGCAGATGATCAGACCGTCGATCTTCAGATGCTGCAGCATGGAGCGGAAGGGCGTTTCGAAAAAGGCGCTGGACTTGGCCTTCTTGAAGACGATGTCGCCCTCCTGGGGCTCGATGGCGGCGGGGAACTTCGCACCCTCCGCGGTGTGGAGGCTCGGATCGGTGATCGTGCCCCACTTCTCGGCCTGCATGCCGATCAGCGCGAGATTCTCACGTCCGGGCACGACGTAGAAGACCTGGACGCCGGCGGCGCGGCAGGCCTTGACCAGCTTGCCGGTGTTCGCGACGGCTTCCTTGACCAGCGTGCCGTGGGCGGCGCTGTACTTGTCGTCTACATAGATGTTGTTCATATCGACCACGAGCAGCGCGAGCTTCTCGCCCCAACCGACGCGGCGGCCGAGACCGAACTTGCGGTAGCCCTCGATTTCTTCTTCGCCCATCAGGGGTATCCAGCGGCTGTAGATGTCTTCCATAATAATCAAAACCTCCAGTTTTAGATTCGCACGTTGCCTGCCGCGGGGGCAGGGTTGAGGGGAAACAAGAGACTCTCGGCTTTCCGCACCGAAGTGCGGAAGCCGAAGAGTCTCGGAAAGCTCAGGCACAGATGCCCGTGCGTGTGATCAGATCACGCCGATCTCCTTGTAGAAGCGCTCGGCGCCGGGGTGCAGAGGAGCGATGCCGATGATGCCGCCGCGGACCAGATCCTCGTTGAGCTCCTTCTGGTTGGCGTGAGCGAGGGCGAGCGTGTCGCGGTTGTTCCAGATCGCGCTGAGCACGTCGTAGACCACGTCGTCATCCACATCGGCGCTGACCCACATGACGGTGTAGCACATCAGGGTGGGCACGTCGTAATCGATGTTGCTGTAGGTGCCGGCCTTCATGAAGCCGGGGTTGTAGTAGGCGTACTTCTCGTGGATGGTCGCCATCTCTTCGTCGCTCATCGCGAGCATGCGGAAGTCCATGCTGGTGCCCATCTCAACGACGGAGGAGATCGGCGCGCCGGTCGTGAAGATCTGAGCGTCGAGCTGGCCGGTCTTCATCGCGTCGCAGGCTTCCTGGAAGGCGAGGTAGTAGGGCTCGTAGTCGACGCCCTCTTCGAGGCCGAGCGTGCCGAAGATCTCGATGGCGCTCTTGTAGCCGCCGGCGCCCTTGACGTTGATGCCGACGCGCTTGCCGCGCAGATCCTGGATGCACTGGATGTCGCTGTCGGCGGGGACGCAGATCTGAACGGGATACTGGAACCAGGGGATCAGGGCGCGGAGCTTGTCGTGGGGCTTGCCCTCATAGTCGCCGATGCCGTTGTAGGCCTCGTAGAGGAAGGCGGAGAAGCCGCAGCCGAACTCGCAGTCGCCGTTCTGGACAAGCTCGATGTTTTCCTTGCCGCCCGCGGTGACCTCATGGGTCATGTTGAGGTAGGGGACGTTGGCGTTGATGACGTCGGCGTAGGCGGTGCCGACGACGTAGGCGGTGCCGCCGGGGTTGGAGCCGCCGATGGACATGGGGATCCTCTCTTTGGGAGTTTCCGGAGCGGCGTCGGCGGGAGCGGCGTCCGCGGGTGCGTCGGTCTTGGGCGCGTCGTTCGCCGGGGCGGGCGCAGCGGGGGCGCCGCAGGCGGCGAGAGACAGGATCATGACCAGGCTGAGAATGAGACAGACCAGTTTCTTCATTGTGAATCTCCTTTTCTTTTTTATAATGTTCGAGGTCTTACTCTTTTCCTGCGGAACAAAACACATGGTTTTCTTTTTCAATCCCTCCATTCATAAATATAATGGAACCGAATGAGAAATCATTGCCGTTTGAACTGATAATTGCCTGGAAATTCCGATATACCATAGACTTGTGGCATTTGACACCTTAAGGATAATCTATTCTTCATCACAAATCCAAGACTTATAAGTTATTCTTTCCATAACTATTAGTAATATAAAAGCGCCTTCCCGCGGGGGAAACCGCTTGCGAAAAGAAGAGGCCTGTGATAGTATTTTCACAGAGGGATCGCATCCGGGGGCGCCCGGAGGAAAGGAGCGGTGAAAATGATCTCGATAGACGTCCATTCGATCAAGCCCGACGGCGTCGGCTACTGCGCCATGCGGCTCGCGATGTCGCGGACCATCGAGGAGGAAGAGGAGCTCAAGCGGCAGTGCCTCGCGCAGGGGCTGAGGATCGTCGTGACCGAGGCCGGCGGCAATACGCGGCGCGACTTCCAGGAGAAGAGCATCCGCGCTGTCCTCGGCGCGGCGCTCAACGCCGGGCTGATTGAGAAGGATCCCCGCGAGATCCACGCGCTGCTGCACGCGGCCGAGGAGGCAAAGCAGGGCGTCATTCTCAACACCTCTTCCGAGGCCAACATCGCGATCAAGATCGCGATCGTCCGCACGGACAACTGGGTCTCGGTGGCCCTCTTCGGCGCCTCCGCCATCCACCCGATGACCGAGCACGAGCGCTGCGGCCTCGGCGTAATGCACATCTGAGCGCCCGCATTTTCAACAGAATTGCCCTCTTGACTTTCCGGGCGTTTCCTGCTACTTTTGAAACAGAGTTATAGAGTGAGAGTATAAGGGAAACTATCGTCTCACGCGCGGAAAACCGAATTACGGAGTAAAAGGATAGGAAACAGACTTCTCGTCTGTTTCCTTTTTTGTTTTTCCGGAGGGGCAGAAAAAAGATGACAGGCGAAGGCTGCGCCATGGCGAGCGCGGCGGCGCTCCTCGTCGAGAGGAGCCTGCTCGAGGAAGTGCATACGACGCCCAAGCCCGGTCTTGTCGACCGGGACAACGCCGGCAGCCACCGGGACATGGGCCTTGCCCATTTTGAGGCGAGCGCCGCGGCGCTGACGCCCTTCTGGGAGCGCTTCGTCCTGCTGGGGGAGGAGAGCGCGCCGCTGGGCGAGGAGGAGAGCTTCCGGCTTCTGCGCTCCCTCGGCCTCCGGGCGGAGGCGCGGATGCTCTCCGCAACCGGCGGCGTCAACACCCACAAGGGGGCGATCTTCCTCTTCGGCGCCCTCTGCGCCGCTATCGGCCGCACGCGCTCGCACGATCCCGATACGCTCCTGCGCGACTGCGCGCTGCTCTCCCGCGGGACGCTCCTCCCGGAGCTCGACGCGCTACGCCGCGGCGAGCGCGCGCCGCGAACGGCGGGGGAACGCCTCGCCGCGCTCCGCATACCCGGCGGCGCGCGCGGCGAGCTGGCCGCCGGTCTGCCCGGCGCCGCGCTCGGCCTGCGGGAATTCGAGCGCGCGCTCGCGGCCGGACTGAGCCGAAACGACGCACTGGCGGTGACGCTGCTGCACCTCGTCGCACGCGGCACGGACAGCAACCTCTTCGCGCGGGGCGGCGCGGAGGGCGCGGCCTGGGCCGCGGAGGCGTGCGCCGCGCTCCTGCGCCGCGCGCCCTTCCCCTCCGTGGCGGAGATCCGCGCCCTGGACGCGGCCTTCATCCGGAGGAAGCTCTCGCCCGGCGGCAGCGCGGACCTGCTCGCGCTGAGCATCTTTCTCCACGACTGGCAAAGACAGAGCTGAGACAAATACAAATACAAAACTACAAGGAGGATTCGGTATGGGTGTGGCATTGTACGCGCTGTTCAGCTACGGGCTGACAGCGGCGATCTCCTTCGCCGTCATCGGCATCATCGTGCTGATCGACCGCGTGATGAGCAAGGGCGGAAAGGGAGAGTGAGCATGGAGATCCTGACAAATCTGTTTCCCGGCATCGGGAGCTTCTTCGCGGTCGAGCCGCAGATCGCGCTGGCGCGGCTGCTGCTGATCGCGCTGGGCTTCGTTCTGGCGTATCTCGGCTTCAAGCGGACGCTTGAGCCGCTGATCATGGTCCCGATGGGCCTGGGCATGATCGCGGTGAACGCGGGCGTGCTCTTCCTGGAAGGCGGCGCGATCGGCACGCTGATCATCGACCCGCTGGTCTCCGGCGCGGAGCCGCTGATGACGACGCTGCAGATCAACTTTCTCCAGCCGATCTACAACTTCACCTTCTCCAACGGCCTGATCGCCTGTCTCGTGTTCATGGGCATCGGCGCGCGCAGCGAGATCAGCTTCCTGCTGGCCCGTCCCTGGACGAGCATCACGATCGCGCTCTTCGCGGAGCTCGGCACCTTCGCGGCGCTCATCCTCGGCGTGAGCGTCTTCGGCCTCGCACCCGCGCAGGCCGCGGCCATCGCGACGATCGGCGGCGCGGACGGCCCGATGGTGCTCTTCTCGTCGCTGATCATGGCGCCGGAGCTCTTCGTGCCGATCTCGATCATCGCCTATCTGTACCTGAGCCTGACCTACGGGGGCTACCCTTATCTCATCAAGCTCCTGGTGCCGAAGAAGTACCGCGGCATCGACGTGGAGGTCTATCCGCCCGAGGTGCCGCAGAAGACCAAATTCGTGTTCTGCGTCGCGGTCTGCGGCGTGCTGTGCCTGCTGCTGCCGATGGCCGCGCCGCTGATCCTCTCGTTCTTCATCGGCGTGGCGGTCAAGGAGGCGGAGATCGGCCCGTATCAGAAGCTGCTGGAAAACGGCGTGACCTATGTCTCGACCTTTTTCCTCGGCCTGACGCTCGGCACGCTCTGCGAGGCCTCGACGATCCTCAACCCCGTCGTCGTCAAGATCCTGATCCTGGGCATCCTGGCGCTGACGATCTCCGGCGTCGGCGGCTTGCTGGGAGGCTGGCTGTTCTACCGCCTGAGCAAGGGCAATTTCAACCCCGTGATCGGCATCGCGGGCGTCTCCTGCGTGCCGACGACGGCGAAACTCGCCCAGCACGCGGCCGAGGAGGAAAACCCCTTCGCGATGATCATCCCGCTGGCCATGGGCGCGAACATCAGCGGCGTGATCACGAGCGCGATCGCGGCGGGCGTGTTCATCACCACGATCTCGCTGATCGGCTGAGGGAGGAAGAGACATGCAGACTGAAAAAAAGGTCTGGGACAGCCTGCTGCGCGACCGGAACGAACGCCTTGCGGCGGCCGCTCCCCTCGTGAGCGAGGGCAAGCTCGTCCCGGCGAAGAATAC
>CAMVJF010000076.1 GCA_947167725.1 uncultured Clostridia bacterium
GATCAGGAAGTGGTCGTGCTTTTTCGCCGGGAAGCGGTTGACGTACTTCTCGGCGTCAAAGAGCTCGCCTCCCTCCTGCGCGCGGCGCAGCGCGGCGAGCATCTCGCCGCCGTCCGTCTCCTCGCGGACCCCGAGGTAGACGCAGGCGTCCTCCGCCGCGTCAAGGATATAGTAGCTCTCGTCCTGGGTATAGGCCATGCCGAAGCGGCTGTGGATGTAGTCGGTCAGCGGGTGGACCTGCAGGCTGAGGTTCTGGCCGCCCATCGTGTCGAGGAAGTCGAAGCGGATCGGAAACTCCGCGCCGTAGCGGGCGAAGACCTGCGGCCCGAGCAGCTCGCGCGGGCAGAAGAGCACGACGTTGAGCGCGGGGGATTCCACGAGCACGTCGCCGACGCGGAAGAGCACGCTGTTTTCTTCCGGGACACCGTCGAAGCTCCACGCGTAGTTCTTCGCCGAGCGGTCGAGACCGCAGACCTCCTTCATCCACTGGCCGCCCCAGACGCCGGGGTCGAAGTAGGGCACCGTGCGGAAGGGGCCGGAGACGATCCGGCGCAGGCCGGCGCGGAAGAGCGCGCCGGGCATCATGGCGGGGTCGCCGGGGCGGTTGGTGTCGAGGTA
Organism: uncultured Clostridia bacterium; assembly: GCA_947167725.1. GTDB lineage: Bacteria > Bacillota > Clostridia > Oscillospirales > Oscillospiraceae > Limivicinus. The sequence continues at coordinate 619 of CAMVJF010000076.1, forward strand.
GTAGTCGAGACGGTCGTAGAGGCGGCGTTTGATCTTGTCGGCGAGACGCCACTCGAAAAAATAGCCCTGCTTGAACTTTTTGAGATTGTCCTCCGCGCCGTTGTCCGAATAGTAGTTCGGCGCGCCGCGGCGGAAACGCTGCTGGATCTCCCAGCGGGCCATATCCGCGAGCACGACGCAGTCTGCCGGGCAGAGCTCCGAGGCGCCGAGACCGTAGATCAATCCCAGCCCGCGGCAGCTCTCCGCCCGGGTCCGGAGCGCTGCGAGCTTCTCCGCGTCCTGATAATCGCGCAGCTCGCCGTAGCACATGCGGCCGAACACGCGGTCATCGGTCAGGAAGGGTTCGATGCGGCGGCGGTACTCGTCCTTCGGCGGGAGCGCGCCGCGCATGTCGATCACCGTCTCAGGCGCAAGCTCTTCGAGCGCGGCGAGCAGCTCCGCGTCGTCCACGCCGGGATAAGTCTCCACCGCCAGCAGGAAGCGCCCCGCGCGCGCGCCGACCGCGGCGCGGAGCTCGGCGAGGATCGCCTCCCAGCCGCTCCACGCGCGGCCCTCGCCGCGGAGCTCCGTCACGGGATATTTGTCGTAATTCATCGCAATTCCGCCTTTCATGGCCGGTAGTTTTCCCAGAGGCGGGAGAAGGCCGTGGGATCGGTGACGAAGGAGAAGCGCGCGCGGTCGGCCCGGTACTGCCGGTAGATGGGCACGCCCGGCTCGAGACCGAAGTCCCGGTAGTCTCTCGCCTTCTTCTCGGTGAGCGTGGCCGCGCGGTACGCGCCGTTGCGCAGCCAGCCGAGACCGCCGTCCTCCGCCACCGGGAACCACGCGATACCGCCGCGGCTGCGGAGCTCCGCGTACTCGAAGCCGTAATCCCGCACGCACCACGCGCCGAAGGTCATCGCCGTGTCGGGGGCGGCGTTCACGGTCGCGTGGACCCAGCCGGGCGGGACGATGATCACATCGCCCGCCTCGCCGTAGACGGCGAAGCACTCGCCCGCGTCGTCGGCGCAGAAGGGCTGCATATACACGCAGGCTCTCCCCTCCCAGATCTCGTAGACCTCGCAGGTGGACGCGCCGCAGGAAGCGGAGACCGCGTGGATATGGCCCTGGGAGCGCACCGGCTCGCGGCCGAGTCGGCCCTTTTGATAGGTCACGACGCCGAAGAGCAGGTTCCTCGCGCGCAAATCCGGCAGGTCCTCGCGCATCGCCACGTCCATGGCGATGCAGTAGAGCTCCTCCGGGCCGTCGCAGTCCGGGTCGAGCAGGGACGGGCGGATCGCGTCAAGCGTCCGGATCTCGGGGACGGGGCCGACGACGCCATCGCCGCAGTCAAAGCCCATGGGGTCGCTGCGGACGCGCAGGGAAAGGCCGGGGTCGAAGCTCATCGTCAGCGCCTTCTTTCCATTTCATTTCATCGGAGCCGTTCCGTAATGTTATAACATTATAACAAATCGGGGCGCGCCGCCCCGTCGATTCCGTTCCGACACCATTATTATAGTACCATCCATTTCGGAAATGTCAACGGATGGAAGGCCGCGCGTGAGATTTACTCAAAAACGCGTAAATAAGACTTGATAATTTTAGTTAAAAAGACTATACTTTTCATATCCCAAGCAAACCCGAGCAAATTGAAAGGAGAAAACGAAATGAAAAGAACCCTTTGCATTCTTCTCGCTCTGGTCATGATCCTTGGCCTCGCCGCCTGCGGCGCGAAGCCCGCTCCCGCTCCGGCCGAGGAGGCCAAGCCCGAGACCGCCGAGACCGCTCCGGTCGAGGAGAACAAGGAGCCCGAGAAGCCCGCTTCCACCACGCTGGTCGTCTACTCCCCGAACTCCGACACCGAGGTCGAGAGCGTGATCCCCGCCTTTGAGGAAGCCACCGGCATCACTGTCGAGCTCATCTCCGCCGGCACCGGCGAGTGCGTCACCCGTATCGACGCCGAGAAAGAGAATCCCCAGGCCGACGTCCTGTGGGGCGGCATGAACTACGGCGTGTACGTACAGCATCCCGACCTGTGGGCCGACTACACCTCTCCCAACGAAGCCCTTACCGACGAGGGCTACCGTCAGGGCGACGTGAAGTGCTACACCAACTACACCCTTTCCGGCTCCGGCTGCCTGATCCTCAACAATGAGCTCATGAAGGAGCTCGGCATAGAGGTCAAGGGCTACGCCGACCTGCTCCAGCCCGAGCTGAAGGGCAAGATCGCCTCCGGCGACCCGACCAAGTCCTCCTCCGCGTGGGCCGAGCTGACCAACATGCTGCTGGTCATGGGCGACGAGCCCTATGACGAGAAGGCCTGGGAGTACGTTGAGAAGTTCGTCGCTCAGCTCGACGGCATCCAGCTCGACTCCTCCTCCGCCATCTACAAGGGCGTCGCCAACGGCGAGTACGCTGTCGGCGTGTCTTACGAGGACCCCTGCGTGAAGATCCTGACCGACGGCGCTGACGTCACCGTCGTGTACCCCGAGGAAGGCACCGTGTGGCTCCCGGCCGCCGTCGCCATCGTCAAGGGCGCTCCTCACGAGGACGCCGCTCAGAAGTTCGTCGACTTCCTGATCTCCGAGCAGATCCAGACCGTCTACGCCGGTCAGACCACCCGTGCCGTCAACTCCTCGCTGCCTCTGGGCAACCCCAACATGAAGCCCTTCAGCGAGATCAACGTTGCGTACGAGGACATCCCCTTCTGCGCCGAGCACAAGACCGAGTGGCAGGCCAGATACGCCGAGATCCGCGATCAGGTCCGCTAATCGCACAGCAAAGACTACCTCAAAGGGCTGATCGCAAGATCAGCCCTTTTGACAAATCACGAAAGGACACAGAGCTATGAGCGTCAACATCAAGGTAAAGAACGCGGTAAAGAAATACGGCGAGAACACTGTGATCCCGAATCTTTCCGTTGACATCCGTGAAGGCGAGTTCTTCACGCTGCTCGGCCCCTCCGGCTGCGGCAAGACCACCCTCCTGCGCATGATCGCCGGTTTCAACAGCATCGAGGGCGGCGATATCTTCTTCAACGACAAACGCATCAACGATCTCGATCCCGCGAAGCGCAACATCGGCATGGTCTTCCAGAACTATGCCATTTTCCCCCATCTTTCCGTGCGCGACAACGTGGCCTTCGGTCTCAAGCAGCGCAAGCTCGACAAGGCCACCATCCGGGAGCAGACCGACAAGTTCATGAAGCTGATGCACATCGACGAGTACGCCGACCGCATGCCCGAGCGCCTCTCCGGCGGCCAGCAGCAGCGTGTTGCCCTGGCCCGCGCGCTGGTGATCCAGCCCGACGTGCTGCTGATGGACGAGCCTCTTTCCAACCTGGACGCCAAGCTCCGTGTGGAAATGCGCGCGGTCATCAAGGAGATCCAGCATTCCGTGGGCATCACCACGGTCTATGTCACCCATGACCAGGAGGAGGCCATGGCCGTCTCCGACCGGATCGCGGTCATGAACCTGGGCGAGATCCAGCAGATCGGCTCCCCCAAGACGCTCTATCAGCGTCCGGCCAACCTCTTCGTGTCCTCCTTCATCGGCCGCACGAATATCCTGCAGGGCGCGCTGAAGATGAAGGACGGCCGTCCCTGGCTGGAATTCGAGGGCGGCTACTGCGTCCCGATGGACGACGTGCAGCCGGAGTATCAGCATGACGCGCCGGTGCAGATCTCGGTCCGTCCCGAGGAGTTCGTGATCAGCCCCGACGGCGAGGGCATCCGCGCCGTCATCGACGACAGCGTCTTCCTCGGTCTGAACACCCACTACTTCGTCACGACCGAGTCCGGCGTCAAGGCCGAGATCGTGCAGGAGTCGATGATCGACAGCATCCTGCCGGCCGGCATGAGCGTCAACCTGAGCGTCAAGCGTGAGAAGATCAATGTTCTCACGGAGGACGGCAGCGCCAACATCCTGACCGGTGTCCTGAACGACAAGCAGGAGGGCTGAGCATGAAAAAAGCGAAAAGGGCAGACGTATGGACCCTTGTATCGCTTGCGATCCTGGTTACATACGCGCTGTTTCTCATCTACCCTCTGGTCAAACTGCTGGTCGCGGCCGTCGTGAAGGACGGCCAGTTCACCTGGCAGTACTTCGGCAAGTTCTTCCAGAACAAGTACTACGGCAAGACGCTTGGCAACTCCTTCAAGCTCTCCATCGCCTCGACCCTCGTGTCCCTGATCCTGGGCATCCCGCTGGCCTACTTCTTCAATATGTATAAGATCAAGGGCCGCACGCTGCTCCAGATCATCATCGTGCTGTGCTGCATGTCCGCCCCCTTCATCGGCGCCTACGCCTGGGTGCAGCTGCGCGGCAACAACGGCTCGATCACGCGCCTCATCGCCGCGATCATCGGCCACAAGCCGCCGAGCATCTACGGCTTCCGCGGCATCGTGACGGTCCTGAGCCTGCAGCTCTTCCCGCTGGTGTTCATGCTGGTGTCCGGCGCGCTGAAGAACGTCGACAACTCTCTGCTCGAGGCAAGCGAGAACATGGGCATCTCGGGCGTCAGCCGCTTCTTCAAGGTCGTCATCCCCCTGTGCATGCCGACGATCCTTGCGGCCGGCCTGCTCGTGTTCATGCGCGCCTTTGCAGACTACGGTACGCCGCTGCTCATCGGCCAGGGCTATCAGACCTTCCCGGTCATCATCTACAACGAGTACTTCGGAGAAACGGGTACGGACCACAACTTCGCCGCGGCGGTGGCCGTCATCGCGATCATCATCACGGCGGTGATCTTCCTGATCCAGAAGTGGGCCTCCAACAAGTTCGAGTTCCACATGAACGCCCTGCACCCCATCGAGCAGAAGCCTGCCAAGGGTCTGCGCGGCGTGCTGATCCACCTCTACTCCTACATCCTGGTCGGCCTCAGCTTCATGCCCCAGGTCTACGTCATGTACTGCTCTTTCCGCAACACGAGCGGCAAGATCTTCGTCGACGGCTACGGCTTTTCGAGCTACAAGAAGGTCGCGCGCGACATTCCCCTCGCGGTGCGCAACACCTTCCTCATCGGCCTGCTGGCCCTGGCCGCGGTGGTGCTGCTCGCGATCCTGATCGCCTATCTGGTCGTCCGCCGCAGGAGCAAGCTCAACGATGTGATCGACACCGCCTCGATGATCCCCTACATCATCCCCGGCTCGGTCGTGGGCATCGCGCTGGTCATCGGCTTCAACCAGAAGCCCATGGTGCTCACCGGCACCATGTTCATCATGATCGTCGCCCTGTTCATCCGCCGTATCCCGTACACGATACGCTCCTCCGTGGCGATTCTCCAGCAGATCCCCATGACTGTGGAGGAGGCGGCGATCTCCCTGGGCTGCTCCAAGATGGAGGCCTTCTTCAAGGCCACCGTGCCCATGATGCGCAACGGTATCCTCTCCGGCGCCATCCTCAGCTGGGTCACGATCATTACGGAACTGTCCACCGGCGTCATCCTGTTCAACCGCAACACCGTGACGCTGACCCTCGCCATCTACACGCAGGTCACCCGCGGCTCCGACGGCCCCGCCGCCGCGCTCGCCACGATCCTGAACGTGCTGACCATCACCTCCCTGCTCATCTTCATGAAGGTGTCCAAGAACAAGGATATCTCCTTCTAAAGAGGCATGGGCGGAATGAACGGAAAAAACATGGGCGTCAGGCTTGTGCTGGACGCCCACACCCATACCATCGTCAGCGGCCACGCCTTCGGCACGATCCGTGAGATGGCGCAGGCCGCGGGCGAAAAGGGGCTTTCCCTGCTCGGCGTGACCGAGCACGGCCCGGGCATCCCGGGGACCTGCGAGCCGATCTACTTCGCCAATCTGCCCGTCGCGCCGCGTCGGCTCTGCGGCGTGGAGATGCTCTACGGCAGCGAGGTCAACGTGCTCAACGACGGCACGATCTCCCTCAAGCAGTTCGTCGATCGGTTGGACTACGCCATCGCGGGCATCCATATGACCTGCTACCGGAACGAGGGGCGCGAGCGCAACACGGAAAACCTGATCTCCTGCATGCGGCACGAAAAGGTCTTTTTCGTCTCGCACCCGGACGACGACCACTCGCCGCTGGATTATCCGCGGCTGGTGGCCGCCGCGAAGGAGCTGCATGTGGCGCTGGAGCTGAACAACAGCTCCCTGCTCAAGCCGCAGTTCCGGCTCAACTGTGTGGAAAACTACAAGACCATGCTCCCGCTCTGCCAGAAGCTCGGCGTGCCGGTGCTCGTGAGCTCCGACGCGCACGATCCGGACGACGTCGGCCGCTTCGACGAGGCGCTCGCGCTCCTGGAGGAGCTGCGCTTCGACCCTTCGCTGCTGCTCAACGCCGACGTCGAGCGCTTCAAGCGCTTCATCGGCTATACGAAATGAGGAAAAAAAGAGCCGCCCGGATCCCATCCGGGCAGCTCCTTCTGTTATGAGGAAGGACGGATCCGAGTGGAACACGCTACCATGATGGACTATGTCGCCGCGGCGCCGGCGGCGATGGAAGAGAATATCCGCCGGAGCGAGACGCTCGCCGGACCGCTTGCGGAGGAATACGTCCGGGGTGGATACCGCGATCTCTGGATCGTGGCGAGCGGCTCCTCGGCCAACGCCGCTTGGTGCGCCCGTCCCTTTCTCCGGCGCTGCCTGCGCTGCGAGGTGAAGGTCCTCACACCCTTCACCTTCACCGTCAGCGAGCACGATTTCTCTCCCGCGGACATGGTGATCGTGGTGTCGCAAAGCGGATACAGTCTCAACGCGCTCTCCGCTGCCGCGCTTGTCCGGAGCTGCGGCCGCCGCTGCATCGCGCTCACCGCCGATCTTGAAAGCGACCTGGCAAAAGCGGCGGATCTCGCCGTGGATTACGGCGCGGGGCGGGAAACGGTCGGCTACGTCACGCGGGGCGTGACGACGCTCGCGCTGTTCTTCATGCTGCGCTTTATGCGCCGCCTGCCAAAAACCGATGAACCGTCTGCCTGATCCCGGCGCAGGAAAAAAATCGGGACAAAAATCTGAAATCCTGCTGCCAGGTCTCCCTTTTCTTCGTATCAACAGGTGAAGGCACAAAAACCCGCCTGAAAAACAGAA
>CAMVJF010000077.1 GCA_947167725.1 uncultured Clostridia bacterium
AGAAAGAGGCCGAGCAGCCACCGCCGCCGTCTTCGCGCTGCGGTCGGGACGAAGCGCCGCGCCCCGCGCGCCGCGCGCCGGTCAGTCCGCATAGTCCGAAAGCTCGAGACCCGCCCGCCGCGCCAGCTCGACGAGCTGCTGCGGCGTGCCGCTCTGCGCCTGCGCCAGCTCGACCGCAGCCATCGGCAGACCGCTGCACATGGCCGTGCCGAAGTAGTTTTCCAGATCGTCCCGCAGACGGGAAATGTCGATCTCCATCGTTTCCTCCCTCCTCAGCGCAGGATCGCGCGCAGCGTCCGTACATATTCCTCCGGACGGTTGAGCGAGAACTCGCCGTGGTACAGTCCGTGCAGGATCGTCAGGGCGCTGCCCGGGATCTCCGCCGCGAGCATCCGCGCCGAGCGAAGGATGCCCGCGTCCTCCTTTTCCCCGGCAAAGACATGCAGCTGCGCGCGTGTGCACACGAGCGCGCTTTTCATCTCATAGTCCGTGCTTGCGCGCAGGAAGGCGATCATGTCCTCCCGGGCGATGGCGGAGCTGTCCCGGTAATAGTCCTCGAAGAGCGCCTCGCGCATGTGCAGCGAGCGGAACTGCAGCCGCGCGAAGCTCCGGTTTCGGATAAGACCGTAGCTGCCCGAGAGGGCGGGGCCGATCAGCGCGTGCGTGAGCCGGGAGGGGAGGAGCATCGCGCTCTCGATCAGCGCACAGCGGCAGAGCGCAGGGCGCTGCGTGAGCATCTCGAGCGCGACCTGCGCGCCGAGTGAAAGCCCGCCGAGCAGCGCGACCGAGCCGCCCAGTTCACGGTCGACGTACGCGAGCAGCGCCGCGGCGCAGTCCTCGATCGTCGTAAAGGGACGGTCGCTTCCGGCGTGGCCGTCGAGGATCGGCAGGATCACGCGGTATTCGCCCGCGAGCGCCTCCGCCTCGTCGCGGTAGTTCCACCACGACAGTCCGCCGCCGTGCAGCAGCAGGATCTTCTCCGCCGCCTCGTCGCCGTAAACCTTGACGTGCATTGTCCCTTCGCCCCCCTCCGTGCTCTTGTCTCCATTGTATCGTCCGCCGGGGAAGAACGCAAGAAAAAAAGCAGCCACCCCGGAGGGCGGCTGCATATTTATGGGCGAATGTTCTTCTTCAGCTGTTTAATATTGTTTTTTGATTTGCTGATAGCGGACATCGTACTGCCTTCTCCGGCCTCGGCGCTCCACGAATTGCCGCAGGAGCGGCAGGTAAAGATCTTCTTATACACGACCTCGTTAATGGATTGTGAAACCGTTGTCGCGTTTCCCTTGTACTTCTTTTTCTTGAAGACTTGGAGCAACAGCCTGATCGGGAAGGCGAAGACCCAAAGACAAAGGTCGATCGTCCACCACCACCAGCCGATGAACAGCCACCACAAAAGCCCATGACCCGCTTGTTTGAACTTAAACTTTTCTTTTGATACGGTCGTTGTTCCGAGACTCTCCTGAAAGGTCTCAATCGACACATCATCCGATCCGCAGTTGGGGCAAACAAGAGTTTTCTTCGATTCGCGATCAGCGGAGCGTGACAATTTGTTGCTTTCTTTCTCCGTTTTCAGATCACCGACAAGGTCGAAACCATAGGCTTTCAGAAAAGAAGCGTTGTCGTCATAGCCAAGACGAGGGATAAGATACTCGACCAGACGATCCCATCTTTCGTGTTTCCACATGTCAACAATAATGAGACCGTCGGGAAACGCTTCCTGCAATTCTGTCAGCAGATGGTCGACATGCTTTTTGAGCTCTTCCGGCTCTCTTCCCGGTTCATAACTCATTTTTCTTTCTTCCCTTTCTTTTCATTTTTATCCAGGCCTCAATACTCATCATAGCACATTTGTGTTCATTTGGCAACATATGTATTCATAAATCCCGAGCGCATCCCGTACACTAAATAAAGAAGGGAGGTGTTCGGGATGCTTGATCCTGAGGTCGTCGGGAAGGTCATTCAGCGGTTTCGGGAAGAGAAGGGGCTTTCACAGGAAGTCCTCAGCGGCCTTGCGGCGATCCAGCGGACGCACCTCAGCGCGATCGAGCGCGGCGCGCGAAGGCCGACGCTCGAGACCTTCTACCGGATCGGCGAGGCGCTGCAGATCAACCCGTCTGTGATCCTCTCGTCAATAGAAGAAGAGATGCGAAATACTACGAAAAGCGGGAAAGAATAGCGAGCCCTTGCCGTCGGCAAAGGCTCGCTGTCATTTTCTCCCTCCGCACTTCCGTCCGCAGCTATCCCTCCGCGCTCTTTCCGGGGCCGCCTCCGACAAAAGCGCGGATCTCCTCTTCCAGCAGCCGGAAGACCCGCGCGGCGAGATAGCCGTCGGCGACGGCGTGGTTCAGCCGCACGGTCAGCGGAAGGACGAGCCGGCCGTTCTCCTCGCGGTATCTGCCCCAGTTGACGATCGGCGCGAAATACAGATAGCCGTCCGGCAGCTCGAGATGCAGCGCGTCGTAGGAGAGCCAGGGGATGTACGAGGCGTCGAACCAGTTGGGATGTCCGGCCTCGTCGAGCAGGTATTCGCGCGTCTGCTTCGCCGCCTCCAGATCGCGGAGCGCGTCGGCGTAGAAGCGCTCGTAATCCTCGCAGTAGGTCGAATAGACCGGCGTACAGGTCTCGGTGTCCTCGTGGAATACGTACTGCGTGGGATGGATCACGTCATAACAGATCAGTTCGCCCGTCTGCCACAGATAGCCCATGCGGTAATCTTCCCGGGAGTTCAGCGCCTTCGCGAGCAGATACAGGAAATCGAGATGGAATTTCGTGCCCGTCGCACGGGAAAAGGCGGCGAGCTCGGTCACGTCGACGCGCGCCGTCATGGACAGCGAGCATTTGCAGTCCTCGGAAAAGTGACGGAAAACACCGCTGCGATAATAGCTCTCCTTGTCGATAATCCGGTAGTTCATGGAGCGTCCTCCTGCCCGTCGTCCTTTCGCGCTCTCCGCGCGGTCTTTCTCATTCCCCGACCTCCGCGATCTCCGGGATCTCCCGCAGGTCCCTGACGATATGCGTCTCCCGACCGGTGGGCCGGACCGCGGTGTCGCCGCGCAGGAACAGGATGCTCTTGATCCCGGCGTTGCCGGCGCAGGCGACATCGATCGCGCGGTCGCCCACGTAGTAGGCCTTCTCCCGCGCCAGCGCGTATTTTCGAAGCAGATACTCGATCGCGCCCGGGTCGGGCTTTCTCGCAAAGCCGTCCTGCCCGGTGACGATCTCCGAAAAACAGTCGTATAAGCCCGTGTTCTTCAAAATGACCTCGCCGGAGCGCCCCCGGTGGGTATAGACGAAGTTCGCGGCGCCCCGCCCGGCGAGAAGACGAAGGACCTCCGCGGCGTGCTCCATCGGTCGGATCTCCGGGATCGCCGCGTCGGCGATCCCGGAATAGCGCTCCCGGAGCGCGTCGAGGGGGATCTCCCTGTCCCGCGCGATCCGCTGCAGGAAGCCGTTGACGGAGTCCGTGAGGACCTCCCGCCGGATCTCCCCGGGGTCGAGAAGGACACCCCAGCTCCGGCAGGCCTTTTGCAGGCTCGGCACGATCACCTCATAGGAATCCAGCACCGTCCCATCCAGGTCCCAGATAAAGGCGGGCTTTTCTCTCATTGTCTTTCCTCCGTCCCGCGGCGGCGGCCGCCCGGCTTTCTGAGATCATTATACCGCGCGCGCGGCGCGGCCGCAACAAGGAAAGCTCCTTTGCCCGCGGGCAAAGGAGCTTTCCTTTCGATCCGTGCGCCGTCCGGCGGCTCCCGTCAGGACTTCTTTTTGTGAGAGCAGGCGGAGCGGCATGCCGCGCAGTTCCCCGCGCAGTCTCCCGAGCCGCAGGAGCAGCCCTTTTTCCGCACGGCGCGCATGCGCCGCAGCGCAAAGACCACCGCCAGCACGAGGACGGCGAGGATGACAATGTCGATCGTGTTCATGTTCTTCTCTCCTTAAGCGTCCTTCGGATCCTGCCCTTCAGCTTATCCGAGGCCGCAGAGCATTCCGATCAGACGCACCAGCAGCGCGGCGATCCAGGCGACCGTGCACTGCCACAGCACGACGTACAGCGCCCAGCGCCGCCCCAGTTCGCGCCGCACCGACGCGACGGCCGCCACACAGGGCGTATACAGAAGACTGAAAACGAGCAGCGAGAGCGCGGACAGCGTGCTGATGGCGGCAGCGACGCCGCCCTCCGCGCCGAAGAGGATCTCGAGCACGGACACGACGCTCTCCTTCGCCATGAAGCCGCTGACGAGGGAGGTGACGATCCGCCAGTCCCCAAGCCCGATCGGGGCGAAGAGCGGGGCGAGAAAGCCGGAGACCGTCGCGAGGATGCTGTCATGGGAGTTCTCCACAAAATCAAAACGGAAATCGAAGCTCTGCAGGAACCACACGACGATCGTCGCGATCAGGATGACGGAGAAGGCCCGCTGCAGGAAGTCCTTCGATTTTTCCCAGAGCAGCTGCAGCGTGTTGCGCGCGCTCGGCAGACGGTAGTTCGGCAGCTCCATCACGAAGGGGACGGCCTCGCCCTTGAACAGCGTTTTTTTGTAGAACAGCGCGACGAGGATGCCGATGAGGATGCCCAGCACATACAGCGCGACCATGATCAGCGCCTTGTGACGCGGGAAGAACGCGTCCACGAAAAAAGCGTAGATCGGGAGCTTTGCGGTGCAGCTCATGAACGGCGTGAGCAGGATCGTCATTTTGCGGTCGCGCTGGCTCGGCAGGGTGAGCGTCGCCATGACCGCCGGGACCGTGCAGCCGAAGCCGATCAGCAGCGGCACGATGCTGCGGCCGGACAGACCGAGCCTGCGCAGCAGCTTGTCCATGAAGAAGGCCACGCGGGCGATATAGCCGCTGTCCTCGAGCAGGGAGAGGAAGAGGAACATCGTCACGATGATCGGAAGGAAGCTCAGCACGCTGCCTACACCCTCGAAAATGCCGTCGATGATCAGCCCGTGCAGCGATTCGTTCACGCCCGCGGCGCCGAGCGCCTCGTCCACGATCCGGGTCAGCGCCTCGATTCCCAGCGCCAGCAGATCCTGCAGCCGGGCGCCGATCACGTTGAAGGTCAGATAGAAGACCAGACCCATCACGCCGAGAAAAACGGGGATCGCGGTGTATTTGCCGGTCAGCACCCGGTCGATCTTTCCGCTCCTTGTGTGCTCGCGGCTCTCCTTCGGCTTCGTCACGCAGGCGTCGCAGACCTTCGTGATGAAGGAAAAGCGCATATCGGCGATCGCCGCGCTGCGGTCCAGTCCGCGTTCCTTTTCCATCTGCCGCGTGATATGCTCGAGCGTCTCCTTCTCGTTCTCGTCGAGACGGAGCGCGTCGATGATCAGCGCATCGCCTTCGATCGCCTTGCAGGCGGCGAAGCGCACGGGGATCCCGGACGCCTTCGCGTGATCCTCGATCAGATGGATCACCGCGTGCAGACAGCGGTGCACGGCGCCGCCGTGCTCGTTTTCATCGCAGAAATCCTGTCTCTGCGGCTTTTCCTGATATTTTGCGATATGTACCGCGTGATCGACCAGCTCGCGCACGCCCTGATTCCTGGCTGCGGAGATCGGCACGACCGGCACGCCCAGCATCGCCTCCATCGCGTTCACGTCCACCGAGCCGCCATTCCCGGTCATCTCGTCCATCATGTTCAGCGCCACAACGACGGGGATATCCATCTCGAGCAGCTGCATCGTCAGATACAGGTTGCGCTCGATATTCGTGACGTCGACGATGTTGATGACGCCCTTCGGCTTTTCCTCGAGGACGAAGTTGCGGGAGACCAGCTCCTCGCTCGAGTAGGGCGACATCGAGTAGATGCCGGGCAGGTCCGTGATGGAGCTGTCCTTCTGTCCGAGGATCGCGCCGTCTTTGCGGTCGACCGTCACGCCCGGGAAATTGCCGACGTGCTGCTTCGCGCCCGTGAGCTGGTTGAACAGGGTCGTTTTGCCGCTGTTCTGGTTGCCCACGAGGGCGAAGGTGAGCGGTGTGCCGTCGGGAAGGGGATCGCCGCTGCCCCTGGGATGAAAGCGTCCGTCCTCTCCGAGACCCAGATGCTCCCGTTCGCTCCGCGGCGCCGCGGCCTTCCGCTCCCCGGCGCCGGAGACGGGCTCGACGTCGATCTTGTCGGCGTCGTCGAGCCGCAGCGTCAGCTCGTAGCCGTGCAGACAGATCTCTACCGGATCGCCCATCGGCGCGTATTTCACGACCCGGACTTCCGTGCCGGGGATGATCCCCATATCCAGAAAATGCTGGCGCAGCGCGCCGCTGCCGCCAACCGCCAGCACGCGGGCGGACCGGCCTTCTTTGATCTCCTTGAGCGTCATATCGCAGCCTCTCTATCTTGCAGACAGTCGATTAGTCACCGCTAACCGCCCGGCGAAAAAAGAGCGGTTAGCACAATCTAACCGCCTGTTATTATAATTAGCCGCCGCTAACTTGTCAAGCGCTTTTTGCGCGCCGCCGGGCGGCGCGGCTCAGTCGTCGCAGTCGAAGATCGCTTTTTTTGCGATGCGGTCGCCGTACTCGGCCTTCCATCTCAGATGCGGCTCGGACACGTCGTAGGCGCCGAGCGCCTCCTTGTCCATGTCCATGACGATCATCATGTCGTAGCGGTTCGGCCGGTCGGAATTGGACAGACGGATCTCCGCGGCGCGGACGCCGGGGATAGAGAGGGTCTGTGCAAAAATGCCGCGGATCGGCTCCGCCAGCGCGCGATAGTCCGTTCCCTCCGTGAATTTGACGAGGATGTGATGCTTCATGTCGAGCTCCTTTCCCGATCTCCGCCTCCGGCCGGTCCGGCGCCGTCTGCGCCCGCCTCCCGGGCCTTCGCTCCGTACAGGAACGGGATCGCGGCCTTCTGCTTGAAAAACGCGATCAGCGGCCCCATGAAAAAGGCGGTCACGACGGTGCCGGCGCCGACGGCCTGGGACAGCTTTTCGCCGCCCGCGGCGCAGAGCAGCGCCCCGACGAGGACGCAAAGGGAATCGCAGAGGATCCGGCAGAGCGGGAAGCGCAGCCGGCTCTGCTTCTCCGACCAGATCAGCGCGACGGCGTCATAGGTGGACACGCCCAGATCCGCGGTGAAATAAAAAGCGGCGGACAGGCACAGGATCACGACCCCGACCGCGAACAGGGCGAGCCGTCCTGCAAGACCGATCTCCGGCAGCAGGGCCCGGCAGCAGGACTGGGAATACTCAACGATATAGCCGAGAAGAAAGAGGTTGATCAGCGTGCCCAGACCGATCTTCCTCCGGTCAAAGATCAGCGCGAAGAGAAGGAGGACCAGATTCGCGATCATATAGAGCGTCCCGAAGCGGATCGGGATCACGGCGTTCAGCCCGCTCATCAGCGACTGGAACGGATCGACGCCAAACGAGGCGTGCTTGATCATGCCGACGCTGATCCCGCAGATCACCACGCCGAAAACGCACATCAGGATTCTTTTGATCTTCACGACGTTCTTTCCCCTTACGATCCTGCGCCGAGCCCCGCCGGCTGCGATTCCCGCCCCTCCGCGCGGGGACGGGCGCCGCGGCATGGTTCGCCGGCGATACGCCGGCCCCACGCTGCCGAGATCAAG
>CAMVJF010000078.1 GCA_947167725.1 uncultured Clostridia bacterium
TCGCCAGCAGGATCAGAACCAGAAATATGATGGCAATCAAAGTGCCGGTATTCTTTTTCTTACTCATGGCTTTTTCTCCTGTAAAACACGTTTGACTGCATCAAGAACGGCTGGCAAAGTAAGCCTCGGCTGCTTTATTGTAGTTATACAAACCCTTGACCAGATTGACAAGGTTCTGGTCGCCCTTGCCGCCGGACTTCAGCACGGTGTAGACAAAGCTCAGCGCGCTGTAATTCTCAATGGAGGCGACGACCTTGCCGGACTTGTTCTTGACCTGAAGCGTAAAGGAATTATCAAGATCCTTGGCGCTGATGTGCGGGATGTCGACGTAGTACTCGCCGTCTTTCTCGACGGGAGTGACCTTATTGCCGCCCACGGTGAAGGTGTAATCGCCGATCTGGCCCTTCGTGAGCTTGAAGTAGTGGCGGATCGTCGTCTCGGATCTGAGGATCAGAGAGGAGCCGTTGTGGGTGACGCCGCCATCGTAACTGCCGGTGATCTTCGGCTCGTAGCTCTTCACGGAGTCGACGGAGACGCCGTTGATCTCGGAGAGCATCTCGCCCGTCACGGTAACGCCGGCATCATTGTACTTGAAGTTGAGCTGCGCGAAATAGCCATAGTCGGACATGCGGTCGAGCAGCGTCAGAAGCAAGGTGTTGGAAGTGCTCGCATGCGCAAGGTCAAAGTACTTCTGAACGGAGAAGTTGTAGCCGGTGCTGACGTCAGTACCGTCATTCAGGTGCATCGGGAAGAGGTTGCCGTCGGAATCAAAGATCTTGAATACGACATTGTCGCGCATCTCCTTGGCCGCCACATACTGTGTAAAGAGATATTCGCCGTTCGCATTTGGCGTCGGGAAGTCAAGGCTGGTGCCGTTGAGCTCGGCGTGCGCCTTGCCGCTGATCTCAAAGTCATCGGGAACGACCACATAGAAGTTCAGACCGACATTGCCCTTCAGGAAGAGGCTTCTGCTAACAATGGTCGCAAAGCTGTCGGCGCTGAGCTTGACGGAAGGATCGACACAGAGCATCTGCGCATAGAGCGCGGTGCCGCTCGGCGAGAGGCCGTAGGGCAGCTTTGCAAGTCTGTCGGAAGTAAAGGGAACACTTTCGATCCAATAGCAGTCAGCCGTGACGGGAGAAGTAACGGAATCCTTCTTGCCGTCCTTGTAGGTATTGCCGAGAGCCGGGTTGGAGCTAAAATCAAGGGTCTTGATCTTCGTCACCGCAACGTCAAGGACCTTCAGAGCCGGGCAGCCGCTGATGTCGATCGAGGAGAGAGAGGTCGAGCGGCAGTTCAGCTTCATAAGGGATGCGTTGGAGTTGATCGTCAGCGTGCTGAGCGGGTTCTCAGAGCAGTCGACCGCGCTCAGGGACTTGTTCGCGCTGATGTTCAGAGCGGTGAGTTTGTTCTTCGCACAGTCAAGCAGCTCGAGCGAGAGCAGACGGCTGAGATCCAGAGAGGTGATCGAGTTGTCGTAGCAGATGAGCGTCGTGAGCGCGACGCACTGGCTGATATCCAGCTTGGTCAGCTTACAATGGCTGCAGAAGAGCTCGGTGAGTTTGTCGTTGGCCGTGAGGTTCAGCGCGGTCATCTCAACATTGTCACATTTGAGGCTCGTCAGCTTGACATTCTTGCTCAGATCCAGGCTGCTCATCTTGCAGCCGCTGACATTGAGTTCTTCCAGATCGGTAAAGTGCTCGATGCCCTTGAGGTTTTTGATCTCCATGCCGTGAAGGTCGAGGTTCTTGACGACCTCGATCTCCTGCTGGGACAGACGCAGGCTGGCATCGGTGTCAATGTTCGTCTTGACATAATTGAGGAAGACCTCATCGGGGAAATGCGCAGCGTCGACCGGAATGCCCTCGGACAGGGCGGCGACCTCAACGATCTTGGGCGTGTGACACACTTCGCATTCGTAAATAAGCTTGCCGGGAAGCGTCTCGGTCGGAGCAGGATTGTAAATGCCGGTGCTCTTCCACTTGTGCTCAAAGGGAACCGAAACGGTTTTCTTTTTGCCACACTTATCGTACTGGCAGGTGTAGGTCATCGTGCCGGGCGTTTCCGTGGAGCAGTCGGGCTTGGGATCCAGCTTGCCCTTATCCCACTTGGGCAGGTGCGTCACAGCCGTGGTGGAGTCGTAGCCAAGAACAATGGCGCCGTCGACAAAAGAATCGATGCCGCTCGCCGTGGTCTTATCCTTCGTGTGAACAAGGTTTACAAAGGTGGCGTTCTTGTCGATATTGAGCGTCTTGATCGTATTTCCGCTGCAGTTGAGGTATTTGAGGTTGGTGTTCTTGGTGATGTTGAGCGCGGTGAGCTTGTTGACGCGGCAGTTGAGCGTCTGCAGATTCGTACAGGCAGCAACGTTGAGAGAAGCCAGGCTGTTCTGCGGGCAGAGCACCGTGATGAGCGCGGTGTTCTTGGAAAGATCGAGAGCCGTCAGCTTGTTGCTGGTACAATCGAGAGAACTGAGCGCGGTGTTCTTGGAAAGGTCAAGCTTCGCGATCTGGTTTTTGCCGCAGTTCAGTGTCGTGAGCGCGGTGTTCTTGGAAAGATCGAGCGCGGTCAGACTGTTGTTCTCGCAGTTGAGCGTCTTGAGCTTGGTGTTTGCGCTCAGGTCGAGAGCGGAGAGGCTGTTGTTGCTGCAGTCGAGCTTTTCCAGATTGATGAAATGCTCGATGCCGCGCAGAGAGACGATCCCCTTCCCGCTGACGTTGATTTCTGTGACCGCGGTGAGCTCGGTAGCGCTGAGGAAACCGTCCGGCGTGCCGGTATCAAAGGTCTTCACATACTCGAGGAAGTTCGGGTCATAGAAGTTCTCGGCCGTGATGCGAACGCCGGTGACGGTCGTCTTCGGGATGACCTCGGTCTCGGTATAGGTGCAGCCTGCGTATTTGCACTTGTAGGTGCGAACGCCGTCCGTCGTCTCGGTCGGCTCGGTCGTGACCGTGCCGTCATCCATGAAGTGGTCAATCTTCGGGATCTCTTCGGTCTTGGTACGGTCGCAGAGCGAGCAGGTGTAGGTCCGCTCGCCGACCTCATAGCACTTGGCTTCTTTGGTCACGACGCCCTCGCCCCAGACAGGCAGATGGGAGACCTCGACCGCGGCGTCAAAGCGAAGCAGATAGGAGCCATCCTGATACTCGCGGGGATTAGCCTCCGGGTTGGTGGGTCCCTTATCATGCACGAGCGTCTCAAGAACCGAGCTGCTGTTGATCGACAGCGCCGTCAGGCCGCAGCCGCTGCAGTCCAGAGAGGTCAGCGAGGAGAGGCCGCTGATGTTCAGCGACGTGAGCGTGGCCATATTGGAGCAGTCCAGCTTTCTCAGCGCGACATTCGCGCTCAGATCCAGTGACGTGATGCTGTTGCCACTGCAGTCGAGCTCCTCAAGAGAGGTGAAGAAGGCAATGCCCTGCAGGCTTGTAAAGCCGGACGAAGGCTTGTTGATGATCTTGGCCTGAGCAAGCTCGTCATTCGTAAGAACGTCGTCGTCCTTGATCGTGTCGAAGCTGACGTTTACAAAGTCTCTGAACGAAGCGTCCGGGAAGTTGGTTTCATCGATGACAACGCCCGTAAGCTCCTTGACCTTCAGAACGATCGTAAAGGCTTCCGTTTTGGCGACGGCGCCGGGATTGAGCGTATAAGTAGCATCGTCACCGGAGAAGGTCTTCTTGACTTCGTTGAACGAAGTGTCGCCGTTCACCTCCGAAGAGAGGAGCTCATAGCCGGTGGGTACAAAGCTCAAAAACGTGTAGGTGGTGTCGGCCTCCAGGCTGAGCTGCTTACTCAAAGAAGCGATCTCAACATTGCCCTCGTCGATAAACTTGACCGAGATATTAAAATCTCCGGCCGCGCTTGCCGCAACGGGGAAAAGCGAGATGAGCAGGCAGATCATCAGGAGCGTGCTTAAGAACCTTTTCATCTTTCATACCTCCAACAGCAAAACTAATACTGCAGCAGAACACAGTCTGCGCAGAAGAATACACAGTGCTGTAAGCGTATTATAGCAAGTAAGGTTACAAAATGCAAGCGAAATCGAAAAGAAATTGTGAAAAAATTGCAACCATTTTGTAATGTATTCCGACCGGCGTTTACAGTTAACAGAAAACTATGTATGCGGAAAGACCCCTTTTTGCTCTCTTTTTTCAGAAATCGACGAATAGAATCATTTTTCTCTTTTCGGATGAAAAAAGCTGTGTTACTATATTAATAATTCTTAAGGGAGGCGATCGCATGAACATTTTGGCTTTTTGTCAGTTTCCCGAGGGTTACAACGAAAGCTTCCGTACACGTCTTCGAGAGATCTGTCCCGATGCGGTGATTGATTATGTCGGCGACTGCAGCTGGGATGAGGATGAGTATCATCGGAAGCTGCGCGACGCGGAAATCATCATCGGACACACAAAGCCGAGCGATCTGCAGTATTGCCGTTGTCTCAAGGCGATGCTGATGGACATCGCGGGGGCGGACAGTTACCTGAAATCTTCTTGCTTCCCTGCGGACACCGTTTTGTGCAGCGCGAGCGGCGCATACGGCGTCGTCCTCGCAGAACACGCCGTCGCACTTGTAACGGCGCTTTGCCGCGATCTGCACCGCTATGCCGAAAACAAACTGAATCATCGCTGGGATCGCTGCGTTCCGGACAAGCCGATCGAAGGAAGCACCGTCCTGATCCTCGGAGCGGGCGATATCGGGATGAACACGGCGCGGCTGCTGCGGCCGATGGCGGGACGGATCGTCGGAGTAAGACGGGTGAAAAGAGAAAAGCCTGCTCTGTTCGATGAAATG
Source organism: uncultured Clostridia bacterium (assembly GCA_947167725.1). GTDB lineage: Bacteria > Bacillota > Clostridia > Oscillospirales > Oscillospiraceae > Limivicinus. The sequence continues at coordinate 4,792 of CAMVJF010000078.1, forward strand.
ATCAGCTTTGACGAGTTGGACGATTATCTTCCCCAGGCCGACATCGTTTGCTGCTCGCTCCCGGACACTCCGCAGACGATCCATCTGATGGACGCCAGAAGGATGCGGCTGATGAAAAAGGATGCGATCCTTGTCAATGTCGGACGGGGCTCGCTTATCCCGACGGATGATCTGGTCGAGGTCCTTCGCGAAGGACATTTGCGCGGCGTCGCTCTGGATGTATTCGAGAACGAGCCGCTCGGCCCGAACAGCCCGCTCTGGGACTGTGAAAGACTGATCATCACGCCTCATTCCGCAGGCAACGCCATCACGCAGGAAAGCCCGACCAATCGGCGGATCTGCGAGATCATTTATCAGAATCTTGAAAACTATACGGCAGGGCGGCCTCTCGATCATGTGGTCGATCGAAAGACCGGCTACCGCACCACGGAGGAAAAATGCTGCAGCTGAAGCATCCATATATTTCTGTCGGATATCAGAACAGCCGCTCCTTCGGCGGGAGCCAGATGCAGTCCGGCTCAAAAACGATGCGCGAGGTCGGCTGCGGCGTGATCGCGGCGCTCGATCTGCTGCTCTATCTCAGGCGTTATCATGACGGCTGCGAGGGAGTTTTTTTCAAAGAAGCGGCGCAAGACGGCGTGATCGACGCGGAGGAATACGATCTTCTCTCCCAGAAGCTTTCACGCGCATATTTCCCTCTCATTCCGAAGCTCGGCGTCAACGGGCTGATGCTCGCCGCGGGACTGAATGTGTTCTTTCTCAGATATCACTTCCCTTTTCGCGCGCATTGGGGCATCGGGAGCCGCGGCCTCTTCGAGAGGATCGAAGAACTGCTCGGGGAGGATCTGCCCGTTATCCTCTCGATCGGGCCGAATTTCCCTCTGTTCTGGAAAAAAGACACGCTCCCCTTCTACGTTCCCTCTCACGGCGACACCCCCTGCAGCGCCTGCGAGGTACGGGCGCACTACGTCACCGTGACCGGGATCGACGAGCGATACCTCCATATTTCTTCCTGGGGCAAAGCCTACCTGATCGACCGTAATGAATACAGCGACTATATCCGCCACAGCAGCGGCAGCGTCGTGAGCAACATCGTGAGACTGCGCCGAATTCCATCGCGCGAGAATTGAAAGTCACTGTTGTAATGCCGGACGAATAATGTTAAAATAAGGTATCATATCCGCAAAGCGGAGAAACGGAGAATAAGAATGAATCAGGACAAAGTCACCAAGCGGAACCTTTGGTTTTTCCCACTCGGCACGGTAGGACGCGACATGATCTATAATCTTGTCACGAGCTATCTCTACACCTTCGTCCTCTTCACACGTCAGTTGTCAGCTGCACAGCTTTCCGCGATCGCCGGCATTATGATTGCCGCCCGCATCTTCGACGCGGCGAACGACCCGATCATGGGCAACATCATCGAGCGTACCCGCAGTAAATGGGGCAAATTCAAGCCCTGGCTCGCGATCGGTATCGTCACGACCTCTCTCGTGATCTACGCCGCGTTCAACACCAAGCTGCAGGGCTGGAGCTTCGTTTGGTTCTTCGGCGTCGTCTATTTCCTCTATTCGATCACCTACACCATGCATGACATCTCCTACTGGGGCATGGTGCCCGCGCTGAGCTCCGACGCGAACACCCGCAACCAGTTCACGTCGCGGGCTACTCTTTTTGCCGGCATCGGCGGCATGATGGCCGCGGCCTTCATTCCCATGCTCACCGCAGGCGACAAGGCGATCGGCGGCAACGCTGTGACGGCCTACGGCATCATCGCCCTGATCTTTGCCATCCTCGGCCCGGCTTTCCTGTCCTTCACGATCTTCGGCGTCAAGGAACAGCGCGATTATAACAACGAGCCCGCGCCTCCCGTCAGCTTCAAGAAGATCTGGTCCACGATCACCGGCAACGATCAGCTTCTGTGGATCTCTCTGATCTTCCTGATCCAGCAGATCGGCAACGGCATCGTCCTCTCGGGCGTCGGCTCTACCTATATCTACGTGGATTTCGGCTATCAGGGCGGCTTCTTCACCATGTTCCAGATGCTGGGCATGATGGTCACCGGCTTCCTGATGATCTTCTATCCCGCGATCTCCCGTCATATGAAGCGCAAAAGACTGATGGATGTACTGATGCTCGTCTCTCTGATCGGCTATGCGATGATGCTGCTTCCCGGATTGCTCATGCCCAAGGGCATCGCTGTGATCGCCGGCTTCGATCTCAAGTTCATCGTCATCACCCTCGGCTATATGCTGGCGAACTTCGGTCAGTACGGCTTCTACCTGATCATGATGATCTCGATCATGAACACAGTCGAGTACAATGAGCTCAAGAACGGCACCCGCGACGAGGGCATCGTATCCTCCCTGCGTCCCTTCCTGACGAAGCTTGCCTCCGCACTGACCATTGCGATCGCGAGCGGAACGTACATCGTGCTCGACCTGCTCAAATATACCAACGGCATCGCCGAGCAGGAGCAGCTCGCTAACCAGGGAGTGATCAGCTCCGAGGCAAAGGCAGAGGCCATCACCGAGCTGCTCAAGGGCGTTCACAGCGGCCAGACGCTCGGTCTGATGATCGTGATGACCGTTCTGCCCTGCGTGCTCATGTTCATTTCCTATATCCTGTACAAGAAACACTATAAGCTCGACGAAGCGGAATATGACCGCATTTGTGAAGAGATCGCGGCGAAGAAAGCCGCGAAGGAAGCGTGAGCCTGACCAAAGCGGCACTGCGAATCGCAGTGCCGCTTCCCCAATTGGAGAG
>CAMVJF010000079.1 GCA_947167725.1 uncultured Clostridia bacterium
CCGGTCGCCCGGGATCGTGAAGTCCGTTTCTTCGCGCGCGTCCGCGCCGCAGATCGTGATCGTATCGCTTCCTGCTCCGACGACATGCGCGCCGAGAGAAACGAGATAGTCCTGCAGTGAGACGATCTCGGGCTCGCGCGCCGCGCCGCGGATGCGGGTCCTACCCTTGGCCGCGCTGGCCGCGAGCATGATGTTTTCGGTCGCGCCGACGCTCGGGTATCCGAGATCGACGACCGCACCCTTCAGGCATGCGGCTTTGCAGCGGATCCGTCCGCCGTGTTCCGTGATCTCGGCGTTCAGCTTTTTCAGTCCGCCGAGATGCAGGTCGATCGGGCGCTTTCCGAGCTGGCAGCCGCCAGGCAGGCTCATCCTCGCCTCGCCGAAGCGTCCGAGCAGAGCGCCCATGAAGATCACCGACGAGCGCATCTGCGCCATCAGCTCCCGCGGGATCTCCGCGCCGCCGGCCGCGCGGGAGTCGATCTCGAGCTCGCCCTCCCCTTCCTCGACCCGGCATCCGAGATGCCGTAGGATATCGACCGCGGCGTCCACGTCGCGCAGGCGCGGGACGTTGTGCAGACGCGTACGCGCCGGCAGCACCATGCAGGCCGCCAGGATGGGCAGCGTCGCGTTCTTCGAGCCCTGCACGCGGCAGCTTCCGAAAAGCCTGTTGCCGCCGCGAACATGCCAGATATCCATGAAAATCCCCCCGCGCATCAGAATCGTCCCATTCTATGCGCGGGGGGTCGACGCTGTGTTTTATACGCCGCGGGCCGTGTCGAGGATGACGCCGCAGATCCGGTCCGCCGCATCGGGTACGGCCAGGGAGAGCATCGCCTCGTGCATCGAGGCCATCCGCTTTTCGTCCGAGAGCAGCCCGCGGATCATCGCGAGCAGAGAGGCCGCGTCAAACTCGCCCTCCAGCAGCACTTTCGCGCCGCCGGCACGCTCGAGCACGCGGGCGTTGCGCTCCTGGTGGTTGTTCGTCACGTTCGGCGAGGGCACGATCACGGCGGGCTTGCCCATGAAGCAGAGCTCCGCCAGCGAGGAAGCGCCCGCGCGGCAGAGCACGAGGTCCGCCGCCGCCATCACGCGCGGCATGTCGTAGATGTACTCGCGCACGTCCGCGCCGAATTCCGCACGGTCCGGCGCCGTCTCGGCAAGCTCCGCGCAGATCGCCTTGTAGTAGCGGCTGCCCGTCGCGTGAACGAGGCGGAAGGAAGGCTCGCCGCGCATCAGGGGGATCATCTTCGCGATCACGGCATTCATGTGCGCCGCGCCGAGCGAGCCCCAGACCGAGACGACCAGCGGTTTGTCGTTCGGGATGCCGAGCTGGGAACGCGCCGTCTCCTTCGTGAAGAGCGAAAAGCTGCCGCGGACGGGCGTGCCGGTAACGAAAACCTTTTCCGGGTCGGGATACTGTGTCCGGCTCTCCTCGAAGCCGACCATCACGCGGTCGACGTGGCGCGAGACGAGCCTGGTCGTGAGCCCCGGCACGGCGTTGCTCTCGTGCACGAGGGTCGGGATGTGCAGGCGGTGCGCCGCCGTGAGTACCGGATAGCAGACGTAGCCGCCCGTGCCGATCACGGCGTCGGGGCCGAATTCGCGGATGATGCGGTGCGCCTTTTCGATCGAGACCGCGACGTTCTTAAGCGTTTTCGCGTTGTGCCGCAGGCCCTCGAGGCTCAGCGAGCGGCTGAGGTTCGTGATCTCGACGCCGCGGATCTCGTAGCCCTCGCGCGGGACAAGCTGCATCTCCATCATGCCCTCGGCGCCGATGAAGAGGATCTCGCAATCCGGCATCAGCTCGCGCAGGCGGCCGGCGATCGCGACGGCAGGGTTGATGTGGCCGGCCGTGCCGCCGCAGGTGAACAGAAATCTCATTCTTCCCTATCCCTTTCCATGATCTCTCTTGATGCGCTCAGCACGATCCCCATCTCCGCGAGCTGGAGGATCAGCGCGGTGCCGCCGTAGCTGAAGAACGGCAGCGAAATGCCCGTGCAGGGCAGCAGGTTCGTCACGACCGCGACGTTCAGAAACACCTGCAGCGCAAGCTGCGTGACGATGCCCGCCGTGACAAGAAAGGCGAACGGCTCGCGGCAGTGGAGCGCGATGCGGTAGCCGCGCAGGATCAGCGCGGCAAAGAGCAGCAGCGCCAGCGCCGCGCCGAGAAAACCGAGCTCCTCGCAGAGCACGGAGAAAATGAAGTCGTTGTGCTCCTCCGGCAGATACAGATACTTCTGACGGCTCGCCCCGAGGCCGACGCCGCCGAGGCCGCCGGAGCCGATCGTATAGAGTGACTGGACGATCTGATAACCCTCGTCCGAGGGGCTGGAGAAGGGGTCGCGCCAAGTGCTGATGCGGCCCGATGCGTAGGGGAAAAAGACCAGCAGAACGCCGAGGCCGGCGCCGAGCAGTCCGAAGGCCGCCGCGAACCAGCCCAGCGGCGCGCCGCCGAGAAAGATCATCGCGGCGCCGATGGCGACGATGATGATCGAGGCGGAGAAATGCGGTTCGAGCACCAGCAGCCCCACGATTACGGCAAGCACGAGCGCGAAGGGCAGGATGCCGCCGCGAAAGCTGTTCATCCTCCCCCGCCGTCGGCAGATCATGGCGGCGAAAAGCAGGATCACGGCGAGTTTTGCCAGTTCGGAGGGCTGCAGCGTCAGCGAGCCGACACCGAGCCAGCGGCGCGAGCCGTTCGCGCGCACGCCCACGAAGGGCACAAGCGCAAGCAGCGCGAGCGTGAGCGCCATGAAGTGAGGCGCAAAGCGTCGGTATACTCGCATCGGGATGCGCGAGGCAAGGAACATCGCGCCGACGCCCGCCGCCGCGAAGATCAGCTGGCGGACAAAGTAGTAGGTCGCGCTGCCGCCCGTGACGCGGCCGGGGTCGTAGTAGGCGCGCGGAAAGCTCGCCGACAGGACCATGATCACGCCGAAGAGCAGCAGGATCAGGACAAGGCAGAAAAAGGGCTGGTCAAAGCTCTCGCGCTTTTCCTTCCGCTCCAGAACGGAAAAGTCGGCGAGGCGGGCCGTTTCGTAACGCAGCTTTCCCACCTCCCCGACTGATCGCTTACATGGCGTAACGCTGGAACACCCCAATAAATGATATGACGGCGAACAGCAGACTTATGCCTGTAAAGAGGACGAAGAGCTCCTTCTCACTCCACTTTTTCCCGGTCCAGCCGCCCATCTCCAGATGGTGATGGAACGGGGCCATGCGAAAGACGCGCTTGCCGTGGCTGAGCTTGAAATAGCCGACCTGGATGATATCGGAGAGCGTCTCGACAATGTACATGATGCCGATTGTGATGAGGATCAGCGGCATATCGTAGGCGAAAGCCATGGCTGCGACCGCGCCGCCGAGGAACAGCGAGCCGGTGTCGCCCATGAAGACCTTGGCCGGATTGAAATTGTATACCAGGAAGCCCATGAGGCCGCCGAGCAGCGCCGAGGCGAAGATGCCGAGTTCAAGATACTCCTTGCCCCAGGCGAAGGTCACCGCGACAAAGAACAGGCACACGGGCAGCGAGGTGCCGGTGGCGAGACCGTCCACGCCGTCGGTCAGGTTGACCGAATTGACCGTGCCGACGATCACGAATGCAGCGAAGATAAAGTACAGCCACTCCGGGATCGGGACGCTGGTGTTGGCGAAGGGGATGTAAAGGTTCGGGCGGACAAAGCCGAGACGGCGCATCAGGAAAATGAAGGCCAGCGCGGCGGCGAGCTGCAGCAGGAACTTCATTCTGGCCGAGAGGCCGAGGTTCTGGGCGTGGCGGATCTTCTCCCAGTCGTCCAGAAAACCGATCGCGCCGAAGACCGCCGCGAAGAGGAACACGAACAGATGCACGAAGCGGCCGCGCATCATGCTCGGGAAACCGATCGTCAGGATTGCGAGCAGCACGCCGCCGATGAACATGACACCGCCCATTGTGGGAGTGCCGCTCTTGGACTTGTGCCACTCGACCTCGGTCTTGATCTGCTGGCCAGCCTTCTGGCGGCGGAGCCAGGGAATATAGTATTTCCCGAACGCGGTGGCAAACAGAAACGCCAGAATGAAGGCGCACATCAGCTGTATCGTCATCTCTTACCCCTTATCCTCAGGTAGTCCGCCACGATCTCTCTCTCGTCCATGTGGTGCTTCTCATGCCCCACGATCTGGTAGTCCTCGTGGCCCTTGCCGGCAAGCAATATTACATCACCCCCGCGCGCCTTGTCAAGTGCGGTGCGGATCGCCTCGGCCCGGTCGCAGATGCGGAGGATCCTCTCCGGATCGCCGCTCATGCCCGCGAGGATCTCGTCTATGATCGTCTCGGGGTCCTCTGTGCGCGGATTGTCGCTCGTCACGATGCACAGGTCCGCGAGTTCCTCAGCGATGCGGCCCATGATCGGTCGCTTGAGGCGATCGCGGTCGCCGCCGCAGCCGAAGAGCACGATAAGTCTGCCGCGCGTGAGCGGACGCAGCGTACGAAGCACGTTTTCGAGCGCGTCCGGCTTGTGCGAGTAATCGATGAGGACCGTGTAATCCCCGTCCGTGGGGACGCGCTCCAGCCTGCCCTTGACGCCCTTCGCGTCGCGCAGCGCCGCCGCGCAGTCTGCCAGCGGCAGCCCCAGCGAGAGGCCGACAGCGATTACGCCGAGCGCGTTGTGGACAGAAAACAGTCCGGGTATGCCGAGCGAGGTCTCCGCGCGCTCGCCGCGATAGCTCGCCGTAAAGCGCACGCCCTCGGCGCTCAGCGCAATATCCCCGGCGTACAGATCTGCGTCCGCTCGCTCGGCCGAAAAGCGCAGGACCGGGCAGGAGGCGCCCTCGGTCATATAGGCCGCCCAGGCGTCGTCCGCGTTGACGCAGGCGGCAGAGCACATGGAAAAGATCTTTTTCTTCGCGGCGGCATATTCCTCCATCGTCTTGTGAAAATCCAGGTGATCCTGGGAGAGGTTCGTATACAGCGCCGTGTCGAAGCGGATCCCCGCGACACGCTCGAGAGCCAGAGAATGAGATGAGACCTCCATCACTACATGGCTGCAGCCCTCGTCCGCCATGCGGCGAAAGAGCTTGTGAAGCTCGTAGCTCTCCGGTGTCGTATAGGCCGAGGGCAGAAACTCTTCGCCGATCATGTGGCCGTTCGTGCCGATGAGGCCGACCTTCGCTCCAAGCGCGCTCTCAAGCAGATGCTTGATGAGATAGCTCGAGCTGGTCTTGCCGCTCGTGCCGGTGATGCCGACGACGGTCATCGACGCGGCGGGGTCTCCGAAAAAGTTGCGGCTCGCGATCGCAAGCCCTCTGCGGCAGTCCGCGATCTGTATATAGGGCGTACCGTCCGTCGGCGCGTCCTCGCAGAGCACCGCGGCCGCGCCCTTTTCCATGGCCGTCGGGATGAAACGATGGCCGTCGGACTCGAAGCCCTTGACAGCGACGAAAAGATCGCCCTTTTCCGTTCTGCGCGAGTCGTAACTCACGCCGCCGATCTCCATATCGAGCGCCGCCGTGGCGGAGAGGATCTCGATATCCTTCAGGATCTCGGATAGCTTCATGGTGTTTCTCCTCTGTCAGTATTTTCCCAGCATGGATTCGTCCGATGCCAGGAGCGTGACCTCGATCACGCTGCCTTGCGCGGCGGAGCTGAAGGCGCGAAGGCTCTGCGTACCGATCGTCTGCACCCCGCCGTCGCGGACCGTACCGCGCGCGTGCAGGAAAAGGCCGGAGCGCGAGAGCAGGTCACGCGCTTCATTATAACGCATTCCGGCGAGATTGGGAACACTTTCTTTTTCATTCGAAACCGCGGCGTCGAAATAGAGGACGACTTCGCTGCCGCGCGCGATCGAAAAGCCCGCAGCGGGGAGCTGGGCGCTGACGGTCTCGCCTTCGCCGGTCGAGCGAAAGCGAAGGCCCGCCTCGTACAGGAGGCCGACCGCCTCGGCGCGCGTCCTCCCGACAAGCTGCGGCATGACGGCGTCCATGCTCGAGCGATCTTCGTCGGTGTAGACGGGAGCCACTCCCAGGTAGGGCAGCACGTCGCCCATCATCGCGCCGACGACCGGCGCGGCCATCTGGCCGCCGCTGATGTAGATGCCGGACTCGTTCGAGGGCGTGTCGAGAAATACGAGGATCGCGATCTGCGGATCGTCGGCGGGTGCAAAACCGATGAAGGAGACGATGTATTCCTTCTCCCCCGTTGCGGCCTCGAGACTGACCTTTTCGCTCGTCCCGGTCTTGCCGCCGATGCGGTAGCCGGTGACAGCGGCGTTGCGCCCGGTCCCGTCGTTCGGGTCGCCGACGACCTTTTCGAGGATGCCCCTCACCTTCTCGCTCGTCTCGGGGCGGATCACCTGACGCACAAGCTCCGGCTCGCGCCGCAGCAGGACTGTCCCGTCAGGATCCAGGATCTCGCTGACGACGTAAGGCTTCATCAGCCTCCCGCCGTTGACACAGGCGCTGACGGCCGTGATGAGCTGCAGCGGCGTGATCGTAAAGGTTTGGCCGAAGGAGGCCGCCGCGAGCTGGGACAGGTTTTTCTTTGAACAGAATGTATTGCGGCTCCACCAGATGCTCCCGCTCTCCCCGGCGAGGTCGATCCCCGTACGGGCCGTCAGATTCTCGTCCGGGTCCTCCGAGAGCTTCAGAAAGCCGAAGGCGTCGCAGTATTCGTAGAAACGCTCGGCGCCGACGCGCTGGCCGATCGTGACGAAGGCCGCGTTGCAGGAGTGCTGCACGCTCTGTGTCAGCGTCTGCGAGCCGTGGCCGCCGTCCTTCCAGCAGCGGATGGGCGAGGTTCTTCCGACGACGCTGACGCTGCCGGGGCAGTAAAAGGAGTCGTTCATGCCGACCGCGCCGCTGTCAAGCGCCATCGAAAGCGTGATGATCTTGAAGGTCGAGCCCGGCTCGTAGGTGTCGGACAGGGCCTTGTTGCGCCACTGGCGCGCCTGGAAGGCGCGCAGCAGCTCTGCGGCCTCTTCCTTTGTGGCGGCCGCGTCGACAACGGCCTGTGCTTTGTCGCTGACCGCGAGGAAATCATTCGGGTCGTAGCCGTCGAGCGAGGCCATCGCGAGCACTGCGCCGGTGTTCACGTCCATCGCGATCGCGCCGGCGCCGTTGCGGATGTCGTAATCCTCGACGGCCTGTTTGAGATGCTTTTCGATATAGTACTGGATCGTCGCGTCGATCGTCGTCACAAGCCCGCAGCCGTCCTCGCCGGGTAGATAGCTCTCCCAGTTCTCAAAAAGAAGCTCCGTGCCGTAGGCGTTCGCCTCGCGCAGCGTCCTGCCCTGCCCGCCGCGCAGGTAGCGCTCGTACTGCGCCTCGATGCCCTCGAGGCCGTCGTTGTCCGTACCGACGAAGCCGAGCAGATGGCAGGCAAGCGTGGAATTGGGGTAGTACCGCTTCT